>NZ_JAMYSW010000011.1:0-194379 GCF_040322135.1 Mesorhizobium sp. M0189 | reverse complement strand
AATTTTTTTTTTTATATAAACAATTTTTTCGGGCTTGACTTATTTCCCCCCCCCCCCCCACCCACCACCTCCTCCCAGTCCTCAACCCCCCCACCCCGGCCGCCCCCCCCCCCCCCCGGTTCTCATTCGTCAGAAATCGGCAGGTTTAGTTTAGCTCGCCACGCTGGCCTGCGGCGCCGAGCGCTCGATCAGCATTTGCCGGACGGTCGACATCGAGGCACTCAGTTCGCTGATGGCGTCATCGATCAACGCCCGCTGCTTCTGCAGGCGGGCAAGCTGCTTCTCCGACTTGTCGAGCGCCAACCGCAACTGCTTGGTGTTGGAGCCGTTCGGATCGTAGAGGTCCATCATCTGCTTGACGTCACGCAGCGAGAACCCGACCTTGCGGCCGAGCAAGATCAGTTTCAGCCGGGCCCTGTCGCGGCGTGTATAGAGACGGGTTGAGCCGTCACGCTGCGGGTTGAGTAGACCCTTGTCCTCATAGAAACGCAGCGTGCGCAGCGTCACTCCGTATTTCTTGGCCATTTCGCCGATGCGGACAAGCTCTTCACCGGCTTCGCTCGACATATCGTTGGTATTGGCCGCGGCTTGGCCGGGCGAAATAAGTTTCATGGTCACTGGCTTTCCCCGTCTGGTGGCGTCGCGGTCGCGGACCTTGCGTCGCCTGAGTGAAAGCGGGGGCGTGCTTCCACTCGTGGTTTCAACAAACAAATCGCAAACGGCGTAATCCGCTCGTTTACGTTTACGTCAATGCTATATCGATAGCCGCCTTACGACGCAAGAGCGTTCTGGGCTTGGAACTTTATGCCGCAGCGCCGGTGGATAACCTAAAAGTCGTGGCCGATTTCGGGAGCGATCATGCGGCTGATCAAAATTCTACAGCGTCTTTTGTGCGTCCAAAAAGACACCCGGCGCCGTCCGCAGCCAGTCGACAAAGTTGCAACTTCTTAAGCTTGGTTAACGCGTTGTTTACCACGTTGGGGCGAAATGTGCGCATGTCGGTTACCCGTGTTTATCCTGTATTGAATTTTTCACGGTTTTTCGGAGCGCGGGTAAGACCCGGGAAGCTCGTCTTCCACTGCAACAAGCCAAGCAGTCGCGTTCGTCCCGGCAGGACTTTGGGAACCTGGTGAAAGCCAGCAATTCTGAAACGGGCGCATTGATGAACAGCAAGCGGTCCTATCTCGATACACTCAACGCCGGCAGGCAGCGCAGGCCGCACACGACGCTTGAAGAGCTCAACCGTTCCCTGGAAACGCTGGAGCAGCGACTGGAGCGGACGCGCGAGGAGACTGCAAGCCATCCCGGTCCACGCCGACCAGCGGCAGAACCGCGCTATCCTAGTGCCCAACCCTATGGCCAGCAGCGCCGGTACGAGGACCCACGCGACGCGCAGCGGCCGAAAGGTCCAGCGGCGGCCGTCGACCAGAACTACCAGGCGATCGCCCGCGATATCGACCGGGTGCGCGGCCAGGAGGACGGCGTCGCCCTAGCCGGCAAGATCGCTGGCGAATTGCGCGGCCTGCGCGAAGAGCTTCGCCAGCAGATGACCTCCGGCCTGCAACGCGAGTTCGACGCACTGCGCAAGAATATCGAGCGAGCCTACCAGTCAAATGGCGGCGGCAAGGGCAGCGCCGAACTCGGCGTCGAATTCGAGCGGCTTTCCGGCGCCATCCAGACGCTGGCCGAAAAAAGCGACGACAGAAGCGTCAATATGTTGCGGCTCGAGCTTGAGCAGGTCAAGGCAGCTCTCGATACGCTGGCGCGCGAGGAGAGCGTGCAGGCAGTGGGCCGCCGCTGGGACGATTTCGACCGCCGCTGGAGCGCCTTCGAGGACCGCGTCGACGCCGATCAGCGCAAGCGCTCCGACGCGCCCGGCCTGTCGGCGCTGACCGAGCGGCTCGAACAGATCAGCAATGCCGTCAGCAATCTGCCGGAATCGCTGTCGCTGCGCTCGCTGGAGGAAAAGGTCCGCATGCTTGCCGGAGCGGTCGACCATTTCGCCCGCCAGCAGGACAATCGCGGCAGCGACACATTCAGTCAGATCGACGAGCGGCTCGACGAGATTTCCCGCGCGATCGTCGCCTCGACGGTTGCCGCGCAAGCCAATTCGTTCGACCCCGAGCCCTTCGAACGCATCGAGAAGCGGATCGATTCACTGGCCCAGCAAATCGAAGAAGTGTCGCAGGATCGTCCGGGCCGGGAGGTCATCGACCGTCTCAACACATTGTCGAGCCGCGTGGATGAGCTGGCCGGCCGAGCCAATCTGCCGGAACAAGCTATGGAGCGCCTTGCCAGGCAAGTCGCGCTTATCGCCGACAAGATCGACCATGCACCTGCCATGCCCGACGCCGACTACATCTTCCAGGGGCTCGAGCAGCGCTTCGATGTGCTGTCCAGCATGATGGAACGTCGCCAGGGCGACGCCATCGAACAAGGCAACATGCTGTTTCGCGACCTTGAGCGCCGGTTGGACGAAGTCGCCGACAGGCTGGATCAGCGCATGCCGCAGGTCGACAGCGCCGGCATCATGGATGCCATCGACGCCCGCTTCACCGCGCTGGCCAAGCGGATGGAGACGCGCGTTCGAGATCCCGCCAGCGAGGCGGCGATCCGCGGCCTGGAGAGCCGGCTCGAAGACATTTCAAGCCGGCTGGATTCGTCCGCGGCACAGGTCGCCAGCATCGACCCGGCGTTGATCCGCAGCCTCGAAGCGCAGGTCGCGGGCCTGACGGCGCATCTTTCCAAGCCCGGCACGCCGCTGCCGGAATTCGACGACATCAGCCCGCGCCTCAACGAGATCGAGAAGTCGCTGGCCGGAACCCGCGATTCCATCCTCGGCGCGGCGCGCGAGGCGGCCGAGAGCGCCGTCCGCTCGCTGGCCGGATCAAGCGCCAACACGGCGGCCGTTACCGGCCTCGCCCAGGACCTGAAGACGCTCGAGGCGCTGACGCGCCGTTCGGACGAGCGCAATTCAAGGACGTTCGAGGCTATCCACGACACGCTGCTCAAGATTGTTGACAGGCTAGGTTCCCTGGAGACCGGCGAACCGGCAAGCGCAGAGTTGAGCAAACGCTTCGGCCGGGCATCCAAGATCTCGGTGCAGGACGCACCGTCGATGGACATCGACCAGCCGCTGCCGTTAACGGGCAACATGGCCGATCTGGACGGTCGCACCGCGGCGCTCGTGCGCGACGAGCCAGGTCCGCGTACGCCGGCCGAGGCGGCCGCGGCAGCCGCCCTGGCGGCCCTCGGTTCAGACACGACGCATGAAAAAACCGAGCAGGGCGGCGGCAGGAAATCGATGTTAGGCGGGCTGGCGCGCGCCTTGAAGGGCAAGAAGGAGGCCGAGATGCCGCCGCTTGCCGGCTCGGCGTCGAGCGTCGAAATACCGAGCGTCGATCTCGACGAGCCGCTCGACCCCAAGGTCGCCAATCGGCCATTGGAACCCGGCTCCGGCGCCCCCGACCTCAGCGCCATCATGAAACGTGTGCGCGACGAGCGCGGGCAGCTGGCCCGCGAAGGCGACGCCGAAGCGGCGAAATCGGACTTCATCGCGGCAGCCAGACGGGCTGCGCAAGCGGCGGCCGCCGAGGCGGACGCCCTTAAGCGCCAGTCGACGATGAAAGGCCCGGTCAAGGCGCTCAGGATAGGCGACCTGCTCAAGGCGCGGCGCAAGCCGATCCTGATGGGGGCAATTGCCATCATGCTGGCGCTTGCCGGCCTGCAACTGGGCAAAGCCTTCTTCTCCGATCCGGTCGAAGTCGCCAACAATGACGCGGCGCCGGCTGTGGCCGCACAGCCGGTGGAGACTGCATTGGCCAGCGTTGCCAGCGAACCGAAGGCGGACGCGCAGACGGCAGCGCAGGATAGCGCGCCGTCCTCCATCGTCAGGCAGGCAGAGCCGTCCGCAGCGACGACCAAGGACGACACGGCGGCGCAAACCGGCCCCGCCACACCGGCAACCGAGGCATCGACAGCCCCCGCGGCAGCCCCTGACATGGCGGCGCCAGACGCCACGGCCGCAGTGCCCGCACCGGCAGCGGCGACGGCCAGCGACGCCGAGCCAATGGCTGCCGCGCCTGCTACCACCACAGCTGCGACGCAGGACACGACGGGCACGGTGCCGCCGGCAGATGCTGCCGCGGCAAGCGTTGCCAAGATCGAGGTTCCGGCCGGTGTCGGTCCGGCCGCCCTGCGCGATGCAGCGGCCGGCGGCGACTCCAAGGCACTGTTCGAGATCGGCTCGCGCTACGCCGAGTCGCGCGGCGTCAAGGAAGACATGGCAGCGGCGGCCAAATGGTACGAGAAAGCTGCCGATCTCGGTTTCGCACCGGCAGAATACCGCATCGGCAATTTCTACGAGAAGGGCATCGGCGTCGCACGCGACATCAAAAAAGCGAAGACCTGGTACCAGCTTGCCGCAGAGCAGGGCAACGCCAGCGCCATGCACAATCTGGCCGTGCTGTTTGCGATGGCGGCGGATGGCGTGACCGACAATGAATCGGCAGCGCGCTGGTTCCAGGCGGCGGCGGACCTCGGCGTCAAGGACAGCCAGTTCAATCTCGGCATCCTTGCGGCGAAGGGCGTCGGCATGAAGCAGAACCTCGAGGAGAGCTACAAATGGTTCGCGCTCGTCGCCAAGACCGGCGACAAGGATGCGGCGGCCAAGCGCGACGAGATCGCCAAAGCCCTGAGACCCGAGCAGCTGGAGCGTACGCGTGCCGCGGCCGAGCTGTGGAAGGCCAAGCCGCTCGATCCAGCCGCCAATTCGGCCGACATTCCTGAATCGTGGCAGGACGGCACACCGCAGACGACGGCCGGCATCGACATGAAGAAAGCGGTCCAGAACATCCAGCGCATCCTCAACAAGAACGGCTACGAGGCCGGCAATCCCGACGGCATGATGGGCCGGAAAACCAAGAACGCGATCATGGCCTTCCAGACCGACAACGACATGAAGGCAACCGGCGCGATCGACGAAAAGCTGGTCAAGGCGTTGCTCGCGCGCAAATAACGGCGGATGCGTCGTTTCCGCGACGCCCTTGCCACAGATTTGCCTGTTAACTGATTGAGTTGTTTTTTGTTTCGGCGGTGCGACGAAGTTTGACTTCACCGCCCGGCCGGCGCAAGAACGAGATAGCCTTCTGACGCAAAATGCCCGCAACGGTTGCATTCGCCAGGAGGCAAACTGATCGAGACTGACGGGTGGGCATCTATCTCCCGATCGCGGAAATTTCCGTTAACGTCTTCGTGCTGCTGGCCATGGGCGCAGCGGTGGGTTTCCTGTCGGGCATGTTCGGCGTGGGCGGCGGCTTTCTCATCACGCCGCTGCTGATCTTCTACAACATACCGCCCGCGATTGCGGTCGCCACCGGCGCCAACCAGGTCATCGCTTCCTCCTTCTCCGGCGCCCTGTCGCACATGAAGCGCGGCACGCTCGACTTCAAGCTCGGCGGCGTGCTTTTGGCCGGCGGCATCGTCGGCTCGACCGGCGGCATCTATGTCTTTGCGTTCCTGCGCCGACTCGGCCAGCTCGATCTGTTCATCTCGCTGCTCTACGTCGTGCTGCTCGGCACTGTCGGCGGGCTGATGCTGGTCGAGAGTATCAATGCGCTGCGCGTCACCCGCAGCGGCGCCGCACCGGTGTTGAAGAAATCCGGCCAGCACAACTGGATCCACCGCCTGCCGCTGAAGATGCGGTTCAGGGCCTCGAAGCTCTTCGTCAGCGTCATTCCGGTGCTTGGGCTGGGCGCGGCGATTGGCTTCCTATCGTCGATCATGGGCGTCGGCGGCGGCTTCATCATGGTGCCGGCCCTGATCTACCTTTTGAAAGTGCCGACCAACGTCGTCATCGGCACCTCGCTGTTCCAGATCATCTTCACCTCGGCTTACACCACGCTGGTCCACGCCACCACCAACCAGACGGTCGACGTCATGCTCGCCTTCCTGTTGATGGCAGGCGGCGTCGCCGGCGCACAATATGGCGCCAAGGCCGGTCAGAGGCTGCGGGGCGAACAACTCAGGGCGCTGCTGGCGCTGCTTGTGCTGGCGGTCGCCATCCGGCTCGCCATCGATCTTTTCGTCACGCCTCCCAATCTCTATTCGCTGTCCGGCGTGGGCCTGAGCTGATGGCTGGCTTGAGGACGCTCGCGGCCGCCGCCTTGCTGTCGCTGCTGGCCGCGGCGTCAGCGGCGAAGGCACAGACGCCACTAACCGAAAACATCCAGATCGGCCTTTCCACCGACAATGTCTCGATTACCGCCGGCTTTTCCGGCGCCGACCTGACCATCTTCGGATCGCTGGAAAATGCCGATCCGCTTGTCGCACGGCAAGGGCGCTACGACGTGATCGTTGTGCTGGAAGGCCCGGCCCGACCGGTCGTCGTGCGCCGCAAGGACCGGGTGCTCGGCGTCTGGGTCAATCTGGAGTCGGAGACCTTCGAAAACGTACCTGTCTCCTATTCTGTGGCGACGACGCGGCCGCTGCAGGACGTCACCGATCCGAACAGCTACAAGCAGCTGTCGCTTGGCGCCTCCAACCTCTATTTGCAGCCGGCCGACGCCGAGGACAGCCCGGCGACAATCGAGGAGTTCACCGCCGCGCTGCGCGAGCGCAAGGCGGCAACAGGCCTCTACAGCGAGAATGTCGGCGGTGTGCAGTTCCTGTCGCAGAACCTGTTCCGCGCCACCGTCAGGCTCGCTCCCAACGTTCCGGTCGGCACCCACAAGGCGCGCGCCTTCCTGTTCAAGAGCGGCCTGTTCATCAAGGAAAGCTCCGCCCAGCTCGAAATCCGCAAGTCCGGTTTCGAACAGTCGATCTTCCGCGTCGCCCACGACTACTCCTTCCTCTACGGTGTCTTTGCCGTATCGCTGGCCATGCTGACAGGCTGGCTCGGAAGACTGGTCTTCAGGAAAGACTGAACTCTCGTAAAAGTGGTTTCCCTTTCCGAGGGTATGGGCTAGACCGCGATCCCCGGTCCGACCGGGCACGAGCTGCTGCTCCCCAAATCAGAATATAGGAACGCACGATGCGACCAGCATTTGCCGGTATCGACTTCGGCACTTCGAATTCCACCGTGAGCGTGGTCAGGAACGGGCAGCCGCGGCTGGTGGCCTTGGAAGACGGCCAAGTCACTCTGCCCAGTGCGGTGTTCTTCAATTTCGAGGACAACCGCACCTATTTCGGGCGACGCGCCATCGCCAACTATACGGACAGTATCGAAGGCCGCCTGATGCGCTCGCTGAAGAGCGTTCTCGGCAGCTCGCTCGCTCACGAAAAGACGCGCATCAAGGCGCGCTCGATCGGCTTCATGGAAATTGTCAGCCTATTTGTCGGCCACCTGAAAAAGAAGCTCGAAGAAAACGCCCTCGACACAGTCGAAAGCGTCGTAATCGGACGGCCGGTACAGTTCGTAGACGACGACGCCGGGGCCGACGCCGAGGCCGAGCACGAACTCGAAAATGCCGCTCGCGCTCAGGGCTTCAAGCACATCGCCTTCCAATTCGAGCCGATCGCGGCGGCACTCGACTACGAACAGAAGGTGACGCGCGAGGAACTGGCGCTGATCATCGACATGGGCGGCGGCACGTCCGATTTCTCGATCGTGCGGGTCTCGCCCGAGCGCGCCCGCTCGCTCGACCGCAAGGACGACATCCTGGCCAGCCGCGGCATCCACATCGGCGGCACCGACTTCGATCGGCTGCTGAGCATCGCCCATGTGATGCCTCAGCTCGGCTATCTGACGTCGACTAAGGATGGCAAGCGCAATCTGCCGGCGAGCTACTTCATCGACCTGGCGACATGGCAGCGCATCAACCTGGTCTATACCGCAAGGGCGATGACGCATCTTCGCCAGATCCGCTACGAGGCAGAGCGCGCAGACCTGGTCGACCGCTTCATCCACATCGTCGAGCATCGTTACGGCCACGCGCTGGCGGCGCTGGTCGAAAGGGCCAAGATCGAGCTGACGGATCGATCGTCGGCCGGTATCGAGGTCGCGCTACCGGAGGTGAGGTTCACGGCAGAGATCACGCGCGAAGGTCTCGAAGCCACTATCGCTCGGGATATTGAGCGCGTTGCAGGTACCGTCGAGCAGACCGTCCGCGACGCGCAGGTGAAGCCCTCCGACATCACGGCGGTGTTCCTGACCGGCGGATCGACCGCGATCCCGCTGGCCAGGCAGCAGATCCTGGCTCTGGTGCCGCAGGCGTCGGTTATCGAAGGCGATGTGTTCGGCTCAGTCGGGCTTGGGCTGGCGCTCGACGCACAGCGGAAGTTCGCCTGATCGGCTTAAAGCGGCGCGGCTCTCTCAGCTTTGCCGCCGAGATGCGCCTTGAGCGCCATCTGGGCCAGGCTTGGCTGCCGGTCGCGATGCGTGATCATGGCAAATTCGCGCTTCGGCAGATCGATCGGCACGGAACGCAGACTGCCTTCGGCGACCGCGCGCGCGACGACGAGTTCCGAAATGATGCTGGCGCCGGCGCCGGCCTCGACCGCCTGGCGAATAGCCTCATTGCTCGGCAATACCAGGAATATCTGTAGGTCCGCGAACGAAATCCCGTCGCGTCGGGCAAGGTCCTCCAGCGCCTCGCGCGTGCCCGACCCGCCTTCGCGAATGATCCAGCGAAGCCCGCCAAGGTCGGGATGCCCAGGCGAAACTTCCGCGATCTCAGGGTGCGAGCGCGCCACGACCAGCATCATGCGATCGATATCGACCTTGGCACGCCGCAAAATGTCGGATTCGGTGCGCCCCTCGACCAGGCCAAAATCGGCTGCGCCATCAAGTACATTGGTCTCGACCTGCCTGGTGTTGCCAATGCTCACGCTCAGCCTGACGGCAGGATAGGCTTCGTGGAAAGAAGCGAGCCGGCGCGGCAGCCAATAGCTGGCGATGGTCTGGCTGGCAGCGATCGAGAGACTGCCTGATATCGTCTGCGAGACATGCTCCAGCACGTTGTGGGCGGCCGCCGCCCGCTCGAGAACCGCCTTGGCCTCCGGCAGGAACCGGCGTCCGGTCTCGGCGAGCTCGATATTGCGGCCCACTCGGTTGAACAACTGCACGCCGTGCTGCTGTTCGAGCGAGCGGATGGCGGCGGACGCGGCCGACTGTGAAATGCCTAACAAGTCGGCCGCTTTGGTCATGTGCGCCCGTTCGGCGACGGCGACGAAGATCCGCAATTGGTCCAGAGTCATGCCAGCATTAAGAAGCAAATCCGATTGGAATTACAAGAGCAAGTTGTTAGACAGATTGATTGCTTTGTTCTAAATTTTAGCCCGAAATTGGAAAAAAGTCGCGCCAGAACAGTCGAGGGTAGAAATTGGTGAGGCTGTTCAAATCCGTGTTTACGCACTGGACCCGCAGCCTGCGGTGGCGGCTCGTCGGTGAACGCTATCGGCCGGAACAGCATTACATGCGCGGCCCAGGCCCGAAGACGAGAGCCAAGGCCGCGGAACGCAACAACATCGCCGGATCATGACCAACAAACCGCTGCGCGGCGCCAACTCAGCACCATCCCAACGGCCGCTTGCCGATACGCGCGCGCCCGCCGAAGGCGACGGCGTCGATACTTCGCCTGATGTCTCCGACAGCATCGCCAAGACCACCTGCTATATGTGCGCCTGCCGCTGCGGCATCGACGTCCACATCAAGGACGGCAAAGTCCGCTACATCAACGGCAACAAGGACCATCCGGTCAACCGTGGCGTGCTGTGCGGCAAGGGCAGCGCCGGCATCATGCAGCACTACAGCCCGGCTCGGCTGAAGAAGCCGCTGCTGCGCACCGGCCCGCGCGGCTCGGGTGAGTTCCGCGAGATCGAGTGGGAGGAAGCTTTGTCGATCGCGACGAAGCGGCTTTCGAATATCCGCCGAACCGATCCGAAGAAACTCGCCTTGTTCACCGGGCGCGACCAGTCGCAATCGCTGACCGGCTGGTGGGCGAGCCAGTTCGGCACACCGAACTTTGCCGCCCATGGCGGCTTCTGCTCGGTCAATATGGCGGCCGGCGGCCTCTACACGATCGGCGGCTCGTTCTGGGAGTTCGGCGAGCCCGACTGGGACAACACCAAATACTTCATGCTGTTCGGGGTTGCCGAGGATCATGATTCCAATCCGATCAAGATCGGTCTCGGCAAGCTCAAGGCACGCGGCGCCAAGGTGGTCTCGATCAATCCCTGCCGCACCGGCTACAACGCGATTGCCGACGACTGGATCGGCATCCGGCCCGGTACCGACGGCCTGTTCGTGTTTGCGCTCGTCCACGAATTGCTTAAGGCCGGCCGTGTCGATCTCGACTACCTCTTGCGCTACACCAACGCCCATCTTCTCGTCATTCAAGAGCCTGGTGCTGCCGATGATGGGCTGTTCATGCGCGACGGCGACGGCAATCCGCTGGCTTGGGACAGGGTGGCAAAGATGCCAGTCAATGCCAGTGACGCCGACGCGAAGCCCGCACTGACCGGCAGCTTTCTCGTCGACGGCCGCCGTTGCGTGCCGGTCTTCCAACTCGTCGCCGACCGCTATCTGGATGAGAGCTATTCACCCGAGGCGGTCACTGACCGGTGCGGCATCTCCGCCGATACCATCCGCAGGATCGCCGCCGAACTCGCTCATGTCGCCTTCGAACAGCAAATCGAATTGCCGGTGGCGTGGACGGACTGGGCCGGCCGCCGGCACGAGACCATCAAGGGCCGACCGGTGTCGATGCATGCGATGCGCGGCATCTCGGCCCATTCGAACGGTTTTCACTCTTGCCGCGCCATTCATCTGCTTCAGGTGCTTCTCGGCACGGTGGACGTGCCGGGCGGCTTTCGCTTCAAACCGCCTTATCCACGGTCTGCACCGCCGGGTCCGAAGCCAGCCGGCAAGAATGTGAAGCCGATGACGCCGCTCGAGGGCATGCCGCTCGGTTTTGTCTGCGGACCGGGGGACCTGCTGATCGACGAAGGCGGCAAACCGATCCGTATCGACAAGGCCTACTCCTGGGATGCGCCGCTGGCCGCACACGGGCTCATGCACACGGTTATCCGTAACGCCTGGGCCGGCGATCCCTACACGATCGACACTCTGTTCATGTACATGTCCAACATGGCTTGGAACTCGTCGATGAATACCGTCGAGACGATGGCCATGCTGACCGATATTGATGCGTCGGGTGAGTACACGATCCCGTTCATCATCTATTCCGACGCTTATTATTCCGAGACCGTACCTTTTGCCGATCTGGTGCTGCCGGACACGACCTATCTCGAGCGTCATGACTGTATCAGTTTGCTCGATCGGCCGATCAGCCACGCCGACGGGCCGGGCGACGCCATCCGCCATCCCGTCGTCGAGCCGGATCGCGACGTCAGGCCGTTCCAGACGGTGCTGATCGAACTCGGCGCGCGGCTCAGCCTGCCCGGCTTCGTCGACGACGATGGTTCCGCCAAATACCGCGACTATCCCGACTACATCGTCAATCACGAGCGCACGCCAGGTGTCGGTCCGCTCGCCGGCTGGCGCGGCAAGGACGGGGCCTCGGTCGGCAAGGGCGACGTCAATCCCGACCAGTTGCAGCGCTACATCGATAATGGCGGCTTCTGGCACCAGGATTTCGCCGCCGATCAGCGCTACTACAAGATGGCCAACCGCTCCTATCTCGAATTCGCCGAGAGCATGGGCTTCATCCCGAAGGCCGAGCCGATCGTCTTCCAACTCTATTCCGAGCCGATGCAGCGCTTTCGCCTTGCGGCGCGCGGCCATGGCGGGGTGCTGCCGCCGGAGGCGGAGCGCAGCCGTATCGAGACCTATATGGATCCGCTGCCGTTCTGGTACGCGCCCTTCGAAGAGGCTGCAGTCGATAGCCAAGCCTATCCGCTCCACGCGCTGACGCAGCGGCCGATGCACATGTACCATTCCTGGGGCGCGCAGAATGCGTGGCTAAGGCAGATCACCAGCCAGAACCGGCTGTTCGTGCACAATCGGACCGCCGCCAGCCTCGGGCTTGTCGATGACGACTGGGTGTGGATCGAGAGCATCAACGGCAAGGTCAAGGGGCAGATCAGCCTGATCGACGGCGTCAACGCCGATACGGTGTGGACCTGGAACGCGATCGGCAAACGGCGCGGCAGCTGGGGGCTCAAGGATGACGCGGCCGAATCCAATCGCGGCTTCCTGCTCAACCACATCATCGGCGACCAGACCTCTGCCGATGCGAATGGCAAACGCTATTCGAATTCCGATCCTGTCACCGGCCAGGCGGCATGGTTCGACCTGCGCGTGCGCATCGTCAAATGCGCGGCCGAGGAAGCTGGCTTCACCGAGCCGCAATTCGAGCGGTTCCGGCAGCCGCCACACTTCGAGCCCTCGCCCGACAAGCTCAGTTTCGGCGCCGAATTCCGTCGGGAGAGAGAAGCTGCCGAATGACTTGCCTTCCCGCCCACACCGACAAAAAGCTCGGCCTGGTCATCGACCTCGACACCTGCGTTGGTTGCCAGGCCTGCGTCACCGCCTGCAAGGAATGGAACACCGGCGGCCATATGGCGCCGCTAACCGACATCGACCCCTATGGCGGCAATGTCGACGGCGTCTGGTTCAACCGCGTGCACAGTTATGAGCACATGACCGAGATGGGTGGGCGCACGGTCAATTTCCCGCGCTCCTGCCTGCACTGCGAGACACCGGCGTGCGTCACGGTCTGCCCGACCGGCGCCTCCTACAAACGGGCGTCGGATGGCATCGTGCTGGTCGACGAGGACAAATGCATCGGCTGTAAATTGTGCAGCTGGGCCTGCCCCTACGGCGCGCGCGAATTCGACACGGATCTCGGCGTGATGAAGAAATGTACGCTGTGCGTCGACCGCATCTATAACGACAATCTGGCGGAGGAAGACCGCGTGCCGGCCTGCGTTGCCGCCTGCCCGACCAGCGCGCGGCATTTCGGCGATCTGGGCGATCCGGCATCGGCTATCTCGCAACTGGTGGCGGAGCGCGGCGGTGTCGACCTGATGCCGGAGATGGGCTACAGGCCGACCAACAAATATCTGCCGCCACGCGCCCACACCACCCGCGCCGCATCGGTGCCGGCACAGGCGCTCCAGCCGGTGCGAGCCGAAGGCGGTTTCCTTGGCTGGGTCGACCGCATGCTTTCGAACTGACCCGCGCCTTCATGCATCCAGCCTTCTCCGTCGTCTTTTTCACCACCGCCACGGGCGCCGGTTACGGCCTGCTCGCGCTGCTTGGCGTGTTGGCCGGACAGGGCTTTATCCCGCCCGATTTCTGGCTTGGCCTCACCGGCATGGGGCTGTCGCTCGGCCTGATCTCGGCAGGCCTGCTGTCCTCGGCCGGCCATCTCGGCCGGCCCGAACGCGCCTGGCGTGCCTTCTCGCAATGGCGTAGCTCATGGCTGTCGCGCGAAGGCGTTGCCTCGGTCGCCACCTTCGTGCCGGCGGGACTGTTCGGTATTGGCTGGGTGGTCCTCGGCCGTACGAGCGGCTGGGTGGCTGTCGCCGGGCTGCTCGCTGCCATCGGCGCGGTCGCAACCGTCTGCACCACCGGCATGATCTACGCGTCGTTGAAGCCGATCGCCCAATGGCACAGCCGCTTCACCCTGCCCGGCTATCTGATCTTTTCGGCGATGACCGGCAGCGTACTGCTCAACGCCCTGCTGCAGGGATTTGCGGCAGGCTCGAATATGCTTCTGGCGGCTGCCCTGTTGCTGACCGCGCTCGGCTGGGGTTTGAAGCTGGCGACCTGGCGATACAATGATAGGCTGGAGATCCCGACCAATGCCAACACCGCAACCGGGCTTTCCGGCGGCACGGTGCGGTCGATGGAATGGCCGCATACCGAGGAAAACTATCTGCTCAAGGAAATGGGCTTTCGCATCGCACGCAAGCACAGCGCAAAGCTGCGGCTGATCACCCAGGCTCTGGCCTTTGCCTTGCCCGCTTTGCTGCTGATTGCGGCGTTTGCCTTACCGTGGCCCTTTGCGGCGGCTTCGTCGATACTCTCCGCAATCGCCCAACTCGCCGGCATGCTGGTGGAGCGCTGGCTGTTCTTCGCCGAGGCCAAGCACACTGTTACCCTCTATTACGGACGATAGGGCAGCTCAGCCCGGCCTGAGCATCGAGTGGGAAATCGCGAAGATGCGCTCAGTGCCAAGCATATAGGCCATCAGCGTTTCGCGGCGGAACAGCCCGGCATAGGCGCGGTCAAGGAGATTGAGCGAACCGGTGTAGGCGCCGAAGGCCGGCATGATCATGCGGCCGCCATCGCCGGCAAAGCAGCGCCGCCGCACCGAACGGCCTTGCTGGACGATGCGGGCGCAAGGATGCAGATGGCCTGATATCTCGCCCTCCACCCTTATCGCCGAAGGCTCGTGCCGGAAGAGCAGAGAGCCGATGGCCAGCTCGCGCACGGTGTCGCCCGGCAGGTCGGCCGGTGCTTCCGGGTCATGATTGCCGGCGACCCAGAACCAGTCGCGCCCAACCATCAGCCCTTCCAGCCTTTCGCGAAAGCTTGCGTGCATGCGCGCGGCGCCGCCGCCATCGTGAAAACTGTCGCCCAGGCTAATGACGATCGCAGGCTGATAATCGGCAATCACCGTCTGCAGCCGGAGCAGCGTGGCGCCGGTATCGTAAGGCGGAACCAGCGTGCCGCGCCTGGCCAGTGAGGAGCCTTTTTCCAGATGCAGGTCGGATACGGCCAGAAGCCGGAATTCGGGAAAATAGAGCACGCCGCGGCGGTCGCAGATCGCGCGTTCGCCAGCGATACGGACGGCGCCCGTATCCGCCAGAGTCGCAGCCATTGCCAGCGCCACAGTCATTTCGTCCCCATGGCTTCCTCGACCAGCGTGGCTGCATCCATCAGCAGCGTCTCATCGGCCTCGCCGTGCACCGGCATCTTGCCGATCTCAAGCATGATCGGCACGGCGAGCGGCGATATCTGCTCGAGATTCTTATGCATGATTCGACCCTGGACGCGCGAGAGCATCTCGGCAAGTCTGCTGACATCCAGCAGACCGGTCGCGGCATCGGCCCGCGTCGCCTGCAAAAGGATGTGGTCGGGCTCATGGCTGCGCAGCACGTCGTAGATGAGGTCGGTCGACACGGTCACCTGGCGGCCGCTCTTCTCCTGGCCCGGGTGGCGTTTCTCGATCAATCCCGAGATCAGCGCGCAATTGCGAAAGGTGCGCTTCAACAGCCAGCTGCCGGCGAGCCAGGCTTCGAGGTCGTCGCCCAGCATATCTTGATCGAAGAGCGCAGCCAGCGACGGTTTCTTCGCCCTGAACATGTGACCCATATCGGCCAGCGACCATATGGCAAGCGCATAATCGGTGGCGACGAAGCCGAGCGGCCTGGCTCCCGCCCTGTCGAGGCGGCGGGTCAGCAGCATGCCCAGCGTCTGGTGCGCCAGCCTGCCCTCGAACGGATAGGCCACCAGGTAGTAGCGGTTGCCGCGCGGAAAGGTCTCGATCAGCAGATCGTCGCGTTTCGGCAGCACCGACTTGTCGGCCTGGAAACGTAGCCAGTCGGCGACCTGCTCCGGCAGCTTCTTCCAGCGCTGCGGATCGTCCAGCATGGCGCGCACCTGTTCGGCTAGGTACGTCGAAAGTGGGAATTTGCCGCCGCCATAGTACGGCACCTTGGCGTCGCTGCCCGGCGCGTTCGAGACGAAGCACTCACTCTCGCGGATGCCCTCGAAGCGCAGCACCTTGCCGGCGAACATGAAGGTGTCGCCGTGCGTCAGCGTTTCGAGGAACGCCTCCTCGATCTTGCCAAGAACCCGACCGCCACGCGAAGCCGCGCCTCTGCTGCCGGCCTGGACGTAGCGCACGTTGAGCGCCGGCACTTCAATGATGGTGCCGACATTCAGCCGGTATTGCTGAGCGACGCGAGGATTGGACACCCGCCACAGCCCGTCCTTGTTGAGACGAATACGGGCGTAGCGTTCGTAGTTCTTCAGCGCATAGCCGCCGGTGGCGACGAAATCGATGACGCGATCGAATGTCGGCCGGTCGAGATCGGCATAGGGTGCTGCCGTTCGCACTTCCTCGAACAGCGCATCGGCCTGGAACGGCGCACCGCAGGCGCAGCCCAGCACGTGCTGCGCCAGCACGTCGAGCCCGCCATTGACCAGCGGCGGCGTATCCTGGGCGCCCAGATAATTGGCGTCGAGCGCCGCCCTGCATTCCAGCACCTCGAAGCGATTGGCCGGGATCAGGATCGCCTTCGACGGCTCGTCCATACGGTGGTTGGCCCGACCGATGCGCTGTGCCAGCCGGCTGGCACCTTTCGGCGCGCCGACATGGACGACCAGGTCGACGTCGCCCCAGTCGATGCCGAGGTCGAGCGTCGAGGTGGCGACGATGGCACGCAAGGCGTTCTCGCCCATCGCTTTCTCGACGCGCCGGCGCTGGGCGACGTCGAGCGAGCCATGGTGTAGCGCGATCGGCAAGGTGTCCTCGTTGACCCGCCACAACTCTTGGAACAGCAGCTCCGCCTGGCTGCGCGTGTTGACGAACAGCAGGGTTGTCTTGTGGCGCTTGATCTCGTTGTAGATCTCCGGCGTTGCGTAGCGGGCCGAATGTCCCGCCCACGGCACGCGCTCCTCCGAATCGAGAATGGAGATCTCGGGCTTGGCGCCGCCAATGACGACGATCAGTTCGGCCATCGGCCCCGGTGGATTCTGGCTGACCAGCCAGCGCCGCAATTCGTCGGGCTCGGCGACCGTCGCCGACAGGCCGATCATCTGCAGGGCGGGCACAAACGAGCGCAGCCGGGCCAGGCCAAGCGACAGGAGGTGCCCACGCTTCGAGGTCACCAGCGAATGCAGTTCGTCGAGTACGACATAGCGCAGGTCCTCGAAGAAGCGCCTGGCGTCGGGCGCGGCAATCAGCAGCGCCAATTGCTCGGGCGTGGTCAGCAGAATGTCGGGCGGCGCCAGCTTCTGCCGCTGGCGCTTGTGTGCGGGCGTATCGCCGGTGCGCGTCTCGACAGTAACCGGCAGCCCGATCTCTTCGACGGGTTTGCCGAGATTGCGCTCGATGTCGACGGCCAGCGCCTTCAACGGCGAGATGTACAGCGTGTGGATGCCGCGATGCGCCTGCCCTGGCCTTCTCCTTGGCCGGCCGGCCAGTTCGGTCAGCGATGGCAAGAACCCGGCCAGCGTCTTGCCGGCGCCGGTCGGGGCGATCAGCAATACCGACTGCCCGCCCTGAGCCTTGGCCAGCAATTCGATCTGATGGGCGCGCGGCGACCAGCCTTTTTCCGCAAACCATTTGACGAATGGCTCGGGCAGGACGACGGCGGCTTTCTGTTCGGCAAGGCGCGGCTGCTCTGTCACGCGTCAGAGGTAGCGCGGCGGCGCGCGATCGCCAAGCAGAATCAGAACAAAAGGTGATCGATTCGCGTTACGGCCGGCGAAACCCCGTCGGACCGCCATAGAGATAGCCGATACGGGCGATCGCTTCGCTCAGTCCTTCACGCGATACCAGCATGGTGTGGCCATTGGCGTGGATTATCGTCTCGGCGTCGGTCATGATAGCGACGTGGCCTTTCCAGAACACCAGGTCGCCGCGCTGAAGCCCGGAAAAGTCCGGCCCCGGAACGAGCGGCTCGCCGATGGTTGCCGCCTGCATGTCGGAATCGCGCAGCACCTGCCTGCCGGCCATGCGCATCGCCAATTGCACGAGACCGGAACAGTCGATGCCGAAGCCCGAGGCGCCGCCCCACAAATAAGGCGTGCCGAGAAAGCTCTCGGCAACAGCAACGTAGTCGGCGGCCGCCTCGGCGACAGGCCTGAGATGACCCGAGATGACCGCTTGACCGGACGGCAACAGCGCATAATGCGTGCCGCGTGTTTCGGCTGAGCCCGTCACCGTCACCAATGATCCCATCGACAATTGCCCGCTCACCGGAAAGCGCAAGTCGGGTCCTGGATAGAGAAAGGTGCGCGGCACCGAAACGATATGGGTCGGCGCATGGTCCCGAGCGCCCAACGCCGTGTCGGCGACATAGCCGACATAGCCGTCGCATTCGCCCTGGATCCAGGCCCAGCCTTCTGCGTCCTCGAAGACGAGAATGTCATCGCCGAACAGAAGCTGTGTGTTGACACCGGCATTCGGCCGTGGCGCCTTGCGGATGTCGGCCACGGAAGCGGTGATGCGAGCCGGCCGGCCGGCGACGAACCGGTCGGCGGCGACCTCGCCTCTCAGCCTGGCATCGGCGAGATCGGAGCGGAAGGCATGGAGGCGGGCATCCCTGGCGGTCAAATCGGCAACTCGTTCAAATGGACAATTTGGTCAAATCGGCAGCTCTTGGGCTCTGGCAATGATAACATCGCCGAAGCGTTCGACAAAGAGCGCACCTTCGACTGTGCGCCTGACCAGCACGTTGCGCTTGTCGAGCTCGTCGCGGTGGCGCGACACCAACTTCAGCGCCCCCATCGTGTCGAGCGCACGGGTGATCACCGGCTTGGTGACATTGAGGCGGGCAGCCAGACCGCGCACCGTGTGCGGCGGCGGATCGAGATAGATGGTGAACAGGATCGCCGTCTGGCGCATGGTGAGATCGGGTGCGTCGTCGCGCACCTGCGACAGCACCACCTGCTGCCACAGTCGCAAGGCCTGACTTGGACGCATGATAATCGACATCCGTCCAGCATGACGGAAAATTGTTTCGGTTCCGTTTCAGTCAACACCTTCGTCGGCTATGCCGAGACATCATCCGCCGAAGCGGTTCGAAATGACACGCTCCAGCGCCCGGATGCCTTGCGCCTCGCCGCCGGCAAGGCCGTGCGGGCGGTCCGACGGGTTCCAGGCGAAGATGTCGAAATGCGCCCAGCTGGCGGTCTTTTGGACGAAGCGCTTCAGGAATAGCGCCGCGGTGATCGAGCCGGCGAGACCATCCGACGTGACGTTGTTGATATCGGCAATTTTCGACGCCAGCTTGGCGTCATAGGGCTTCCACAACGGCATGCGCCATAGCGGATCCTCGACCGCAACGGAGGCGTCCGCCAGCTCGGATGCAAGCGCCTCGTCACCGGTGTAGAAGGGCGGCAGGTCGGGGCCGAGCGCAACACGGGCAGCGCCTGTCAGTGTTGCCATATCGACCAGCATCTGCGGCTCCTCGTCGTCGGCCAAGGCTAAGGCGTCGGCGAGGACCAGCCGCCCTTCAGCGTCGGTGTTGCCGATTTCGACGGTGATGCCTTTGCGGCTCACCAGCACATCGCCTGGACGGAAGGCGTTGCCGGCTATCGAATTCTCGACAGCGGGGATGAGCACGCGCAGCCGGACCTTCAGCCCGGCGGCCATGATCATGGAAGCGAGGCCCAGCACGTTGGCAGCGCCGCCCATGTCCTTCTTCATCAAAAGCATGCCCGAGGACGGCTTGATGTCGAGGCCGCCTGTGTCGAAGCAGACGCCCTTGCCGACCAGCGTTATCTTGGGGGCATTCTTCGGCCCCCAAATCATGTCGATCAGGCGCGGCGCGTCGGCCGAAGCGCGACCGACGGCATGAATCATCGGAAAGTTGGCGGCGAGAAGATCGTCGCCCTTGGTCACCGATATTTCAGCCTTGTGCGTCGCGGCCAAGGTCCGGGCGGCATTCTCCAGCTGGCCGGGACCCATATCGCTGGTCGGCGTGTTGACCAGGTCGCGTGCCAGGAAAACGCCATCGGCGATGCGTCTGACGCGAGCAGCGTCGGCGCCGGACGGCAGCGCGAAGCGAAGCGTCCTGCCAGGCTTCTTGCCATAGCGGGTGAAAATATAGCCGCCGAGCGCCAGCGCGAGTGCCGTAAGCTCCGGCTTGGCCGGTGCGGACGCAAGACGCCAGTCGCCTTCGGGCAAGGCTCTCGCCAGTGCCCCGACGGCCATTGCGCCCTCGGCGTCGCCGGTGCCGAACAGGGCTCCGGCAATCGCACCGTTATCGCCAGGCACAACCAGCGTCCTGCCGGCCTCGCCGGAAAAGCCGTTGGCCTTGGCCCAGGCGACCGAGGATGGCGCAAGGCCCGCCGCCGCCTGTGCATCCTTCGCCACCAGATGGACCGGCAGCGCATTGTTCAATTTTTTCTCGACGAGTTCGACAGGCATTCGCTGGTCTCCGGCTTCTGAGTCGGCGTTTCTTAACTCTCCGTTAGGGTTAACAGAATATTTCTGCGGGAGGGAAGATGACCACGCAAATGGTCACGCGCATGAACGGAGCCCTGGTGCCGATGCCGACCGACCGCAGGATGAACGCCAGCGCAAACAGGCTGATCACCACGGCGTTGATGATGGTGCTTGCCGCAAGCGTCGCTGGCTGCGGAACCAGCAAATTGACGACTGGCTCGATTTCTCGCCCAAGCGGCAAGCCGCTGGAAACAATGTCGGCGGGCGAACTGCACAACGCCACGATGGCGCTCGGGCAGTCCTACTCGAAAAGCCCCAACGACAAGCGGATCGCGACAAACTATGCCGCGGCGTTGCAGATGGACGGTGACGCCGACCAGTCGCTTGCGGTGATGCGCAAGCTGGCGATTGCCTTGCCGAAGGACCGCGACGTGCTCGCCGCCTATGGCAAGGCGCTTGCCGCCAACGGACAGTTCGAGCCGGCTCTCGATGCCGTGCGCCGCGCCCAGACGCCCGAATATCCTGACTGGAAACTTGTATCGGCGGAAGCTGCCATTCTCGACCAGCTCGGCCAAAAGGACGAGGCGCGTCAAGACTATCGCAAAGCGCTGGACCTCAAGCCGAACGAACCGTCGATCCTTTCCAATCTCGGCATGTCGTATGTGCTGGAAGGCGATTTGCGCACGGCCGAAACCTATATGCGCTCGGCCGCCCAGCAGCCGAATGCCGACAGTCGCGTCCGCCAGAACCTGGCGCTGGTCGTCGGTCTGCAAGGACGTTTCGACGAGGCCGAGAAGATCGCCTCACAAGAGCTGTCGCCGGAACAGGCGCAGGCCAACGTCGCTTACCTTCGCCAGATGCTGGCGCAGCAGAATGCCTGGAGCCAGCTCAAGGAGCAGGACAAGGCAAAGCCTGCCACCAACTGACCGCTTCGAGCGCCGAACCGGCGCGAGAATTCCGCAACACGTCAAACGCAAGGAGCCGCGCGACACCCGCAGCGCGGCTTTGAATCGTAGCAGCGTTTGTGGCGACGCCGCTTGGGCTACTGGCTGCTCGATTTCGGCTGGTCGCCAAAGATGCCGCGCTGACTCACCTGGATGCCGGCGGGACCCAGAATGATGGCGAACAGCACCGGCAGGAAGAACAGGATCATCGGCACGGTAAGCTTCGGCGGCAGCGCGGCCGCCTTCTTCTCGGCGGCATTCATGCGCATGTCGCGGCTCTCAGCGGCAAGCACGCGCAGCGCATGCGCCACGGGCGTACCGTAGCGCTCGGCCTGAACCAACGCCTGGGACACCGACCTGACGGATTCGAGGCCAGTGCGGCTTGCAAGGTTCTCGTACGCCTGCTTGCGCTCCTGCAGATAGGAAAGTTCGGCATTGGTCAGAATGAATTCTTCCGCCAATGCCACCGATTGCGCGCCGATCTCATCGGCGACCTTGCGAAGCGCTGCTTCCACCGACATGCCGGACTCGACGCATATCAGCAACAGGTCGAGCGCGTCCGGCCACGCCATCTGAATCGACTGCTTGCGCTTGGTCGCACGGTTGTTGACGTAGAGCACCGGCGCGTAGAACCCCGCATAGGCAACCACGATGCAGACGAACAGCTTCACGAAAAGCGGCTGCTCGGGCAGTCCTCCAAGCACGAACAGATATATGGCCGCCAATGCAAAGCCGATGAAGGGCAGGACGAGGCGGAAAAAAAGGAAGCGCGTCAGCGGATTTTGGCCGCGAAAACCCGCCACTTTCAATTTCTGCAAGGTACCTTCGTCCGCCAGCGCACGCCTGAGATCCAGGCGATCGACAATATTGCGCATGCCGACCGACTGCTCTTCGCGCAGGCCCTTGCGGCGGCGGTCGGCTTCGACTGCCAGCCGCGCGCGCTGTTTGGCGCGCAGCTCATCGCGCTCCAGCGCCACGGATTTCATGCGCGCCTTGAGCTGGTTCCCGCCAAAGGCGGGCAGCAGCGTGAAGACCGTCGCAAACACCGCGATGCCGACCAGCAGTGCGATCAGCAGGGACGGGTCGGTGAGAGTTCTGATGACGTGATCGGTCATACGCGCGAATCCTAGACTTCGAAGTTCATCATCTTGCGCATTACCAGGATACCCATCGACATCCAGACGCCGGAACAACCGAGGATCAGATGGCCGGTGCTGGTGGTAAAGAGGGGCATGATGTAGTTCGGGCTCGTCAGATAGACGAGAAAGGCAACGACGAAAGGCAGCGCGCCGATGATCACGGCGGATGCCTTGGCTTCCATAGACAACGCCTGGACCTTGGCCTTCATTTTCTTGCGGTCGCGAAGCACGCGCGAAAGATTGCCCAGCGCTTCGGAAAGATTGCCGCCGGCCTGAGACTGGATCTGGATGACGATGCCGAAGAAGCTCGCCTCGGTGCACGGCATCGTTTCGGGCATGCGCATGGCCGCGTCGGGGATCGACAAACCCATTTGCTGCGAATCGACGATGCGGCGGAACTCGGTCTTGACCGGCTCGGGGGATTCATTGGCGATCAGGCGCACAGCGTCGTTCAGCGGCAGGCCGGATTTTACTGCACGCACGATGATGTCGAGCGCGTTCGGAAATTCGTTGAGAAACGCCTTGACGCGGCGTGCGCGGCGAAACGAGACGAACCAGCGCGGCAGACCCAAGACACCGACCAGCAGCGCAGCCGGCAAGACCAGCAGCGGTGCGCCGATGAAATAGACCAAAGCCGTCAAGACGACGCCGCAGACCGCCGAATAGACATAGAAGCGCTCAATCGAGACCTTCATGCCGGCCTGGCGGATTTGGATCTTCAGCGGTGGTTTCTTGACCAGGCTCTGGTTGGACTTTTGCTTTTGGTCGAGATCCTTCAGCGAATCCTGGACGGATTTGCGACGCTTGGCCGCTTCCGCCACGCGATCGCGCGAAGCCTTGACGACGGAACGATCCGTCTCGGCGGTCTTGATCGATTCAAGCCGCTTGCCGACCTGCTTCTCGGTGCTGATCCGATTGAACAGGAAAGCATAGGCCACTGCGCCGGCGCTGAAGCCGGCGAGCACGACGAATGCCAATACGGTGCTGTCAATCCCGAACATCGACGCTGGCCCCCACGCTTCCAGACGGATCAGTCAGCGCGTTTCTCCATCGCCTCGAGTGCAACGGCTAGGCGCTGCTCCTCGCCATAGTAGCGGGCGCGCTCCCAGAAATGCGGACGGCCGATGCCGGTCGACACGTGCTCGCCCAGCAACCTGCCGTTCGCATCCTCGCCCTTGATGTTATAGAGAACGATGTCCTGGGTGATGATGACGTCGCCTTCCATGCCGATCACCTCGGTGATGTGGGTGATGCGCCGCGATCCGTCGCGCAGGCGTGCAGCCTGTATGATCACGTCGACGGAGCCGACGACAATTTCGCGTACGGTTTTTTGCGGCAGCGTGTAGCCGCCCATGGCGATCATTGACTCTATACGGTTGAGGCATTCGCGCGGGCTATTCGAGTGGATCGTTCCCATCGAGCCGTCATGGCCGGTGTTCATCGCCTGCAATAGGTCGAACACTTCGGGTCCACGCACCTCGCCGACGATGATGCGCTCGGGCCGCATGCGCAGACAGTTCTTGACCAGGTCGCGCATGGTCACTTCGCCCTCACCTTCAAGGTTGGGCGGACGTGTTTCGAGACGCACCACATGTGGCTGCTGCAATTGCAGCTCAGCCGAGTCCTCGCACGTAATGACGCGTTCCTCGCGGTCGATATAGTTGGTCAGGCAATTGAGCAGCGTCGTCTTGCCGGAGCCGGTACCGCCCGAAATGACAATGTTGCAACGGACGCGGCCGATGATCTTGAGAATCTCGGCGCCTTGCGGCGAAATCGAGCCGAACTTGACCAGCTGGTCGAGCGTCAGCTTGTCCTTCTTGAACTTGCGGATGGTAAGGGCGGTGCCGTCGATGGCCAAGGGCGGTGCGATGACGTTGACACGGGAGCCATCAGGAAGACGCGCATCGCAGATTGGGCTTGATTCATCGACGCGGCGGCCAACCTGGCTGACGATACGCTGGCAGATGTTGAGGAGCTGCTGGTTGTCGCGGAAACGGATGCCGGTCTGCTCGACCTTGCCGTTGACCTCGATGTAGACGTTCTTGGAGCCATTGACCATGATGTCGGCAATATCGTCGCGGGCAAGCAGTGGCTCCAGCGGCCCGTAGCCCAAGACGTCGTTGCAGATATCCTCGAGAAGCTCTTCCTGCTCGGCGATGGACATCGCGAAGTTCTTGATCGCGATGATGTCGTTGACGATGTCGCGGATTTCCTCGCGCGCGCTTTCGGGATCGAGCTTGGCGAGCTGCGACAGATCGATCGTGTCGATGAGTGCGGAGAAGACCTGGCTTTTGGTGTCGTAATAGCTCTCGCTGCGCTCACGCTGAATCCTTTTCGGCTCCGGCGCCAATGGCGGCGGCTCGACCGCACGGCGAACCGCCGGCCCTGCAGGCGCGCCGGATGGCGGCAGCGCCCCGGGCCTGGCAGCTACCGCCGCTTCCACAGGGTTCGCGGCCGCCGGCGCGGCAGGTGCGGGTGCTGGCTGACGGAATTCCGGGATGGTCCGGTTGCCGTCGTCGCTGCCTCTTTTACCAAACATGATCGCTTACCAATTCCACCGCTGCGGCATCACTTCTTGTTGCGCGAAAGCTTGCCGAGCAGGTTGCCGAGGCCAGCCTTTTTCTTCACCTTGATTTCGCTGCGCCCCGTCAGCACATGGGCAATCTCGTTGATCGTGGCGACGACGGGGCTCTTGGCATCCATCTCACCGAGCATACGTCCGTTGTTGGCGGCATTTCCGAACAAAAGCGGCTCGAACGGGATGACCGACATCGGCGAAAGGCCGAGCGATTCGGAGAAATCGGACGGCGTAATCTCGGGACGTTTCGGCACACCGGCCTGGTTGATCACAAGCTTTGGCGCAGGATCGTTTGGACGAAGCCGCTTCAGCATGTCGACCAGGTTCTTTGTGTTTCGCAGATTGGCCAGTTCGGGCGTCGCCGTGATGACGATCTCGTCGGCCTTGACCAGCGTGTTCTTGGTCCAGCCGGCCCACACATGGGGGACATCGAGCACGAGGAGCGGCGCGCTACGCTGGGCTATGTCGATAAGCTGGGTGAAGGCGTCGGGCTCGAAATCGTAGACCCGCTCCAGGGTCGAAGGTGCCGCAAGCAGCGACAGGTGCTCGGCGCATTGGGCGAGCAGCCGGTCGAGATAGACCTCGTCGACACGTTCCGGCGAGAAGACCGCCTCGGCAATGCCCTGCGCCGGGTCCTGGTCGAAATTGATGTTGGCCGTTCCGAAGGCGAGGTCGAGATCGGCGACAACCACTTCGGACTTGAAAAGGGACGACATGGCCCAAGCCACATTATGGGCTATTGTCGAGGAGCCGACGCCGCCCTTGGCGCCGATGAAGGCAATCGAGCGGCCGATCGGCTCAGCTTCCGGATCAACGAAGATCGAGGACACCACGCTGACGATGTCGGCCATCGATACCGGGGCGATGACATATTCGGAAATGCCCGAACGGATGAGTTCGCGATACAGGCCGACATCGTTGTAATGGCCGACAACCACCACCTTGGAGGTCGGATCGCAGTGCTCGGAGAGCTGGGCGAGTTGTTCCAGCAACAGCTTCGGCTCGCTGCGCGATTCAAGCAGGATCAGGTTCGGTGTCGGCGCAGACTGGTAGAATTCGATAGCGGTGGGGATGCCCCCCATATGCACCTTCAGATGGGCCTTGGCCATACGGCGATCCTCGCCAGCGCGCTCGACCGGATTGGCTACGCCTTCGGTCTCGCAGAACGCCTGGATCGAAATGCGCGGGATCGGCCGCAACGCCTGCATCGCGGCAATATCCTGCTCCGAGGTTTCGCCGCCTGCTACCTCTGTGTCATAGGCAAGATTGCTCATTGTCATCTCTTTCAGTGACTTGCGCGGCTTAGGTCTGTTGAGCCTCAACACTCGTTAATATTCGACTTCCGAATTGCCGAGGAGTTCGTCCGAAATTCCTCTGTCGCGATAGACGTCGATCACCGCGCTCCGATTTGCCGCGTCGATGGGAGTCTGTTTGCGCGGCCCGATCAGATCGGCCGGATTGGCCATCTGGGCGGCAAGGTTGTTTTGGTACGAACAGCCGAAATCGGCATAATGCTTGTTTTCCGAAGTCTCCAGAAGGTCTTCCGGCCAGCGCCCGCATTTGTCCGTCTGAGCCTTCACCGAGACGTAGGCGACACGGACCGGGGCGGACGCTTCGGCCGAAACGGATTGATAGGACCGCACGGCGATCCGCTTCCGGCTGATGCCGCTGGCTATGGCAAGCCTGGCGAAATCGCGGCCGGCCGCGGCCGCTGCGATTTCGTTAGCCGAGCCGCTCGGGACCTCAATCGTCAGCACCGGAGCCGCGCTCCTGTCGTATCCGTCCAGAAAGCCCAGGAGCGTGTCGCGCTGGAATCTGGTCATGCCACGGTCGCCGGCGCCGACCGGAAGGTCGATCTTCTGGATCTTCTCGGCGATGACGATCGGATGGGTGGTGCGATAGTCGTCCGGTATGGCACCGACCGTGACGCTGTCGCGATTGGCGCAGCCGGCCAGTGATGCCGCCATCACGACCGCCATGATGGGAACGGCGGGCCGCCAGATTCGCAAATGGACCGACCGCATCGCGGTGATCGCCTTTGTCTTCGATGCTGACTGAGACATGTCCGCTTCCCCGCTTACTTGTAGATGAAGCCGATAACGCCGTGATAACGGCCGTTGGGCTTGTCGGTCTGCATGGTGCCGTAGACGCGGTTGACGCGTCCAAGGAACATGGCGGCCCCGTCGCTGGCGGCGTTGAAATTGTCGTCAGGCTTGGCAAGGTCGTTGCGCGCCACCGGCTTCACCAGATAGGGCGTGATGATGATGACGAGCTCGGTCTCGTTGCGAACGAAATCCCTGCTGCGGAAGAGCGCGCCGAGCACTGGAATCTTTGTCAGGCCAGGCAAGCCGTTGACGGCTTGCCTGACATCGTCGCGGACGAGCCCGGCAATCATCATCGAGCCGCCCGAAGGCAGTTCCACCGTCGTGTCGGCCAAGCGTTTGCGAAGCGACAGGGCGTTCATGCCAAGGCTTTTTACGCCTTCGGAATAAGATACTGACCCTTCCGTTGTCGGCTCGGAGACCGACGTCCTGACTTTCAGGCTGATGCGGCCGGGAGACAGCACCACCGGCTGAAATTCCAGGCCAATACCATATTCGATCTTCTCGACTGAATAGGTTTTCAGACCTGTCTGGTTATCGTTGGAGACGGCTTCGGAAACGCCGGTCACCATGTTATATTCACCGCCGACCTTGAAGGTCGCCTTCTCGCCGGATACGGCCGTCAATGTTGGCTCGGCGAGAGTCTTCATGACGCCGGACTGTTCCATGGCGTTGATATAGGCCTGCAGCGTCGAGCTGCTGATAGAGAGGCCCGAGTTCGACAGCGACTTGCCTAAACCCGTGAAATTGTCGCTTAACGCGCTCCAGCTGATGCCGTTGCTGCTGCCGCTGCCGATCATGTTGACGCCGAGCTGCTTCATCACCGAGCGGCTGACTTCGGCAACCGTCACCTTGAGCGTCACCTGGTCGTCGCCGATAATCTGCAGCAGGTTGACGATCTTGCTGACGCGGCGCTCGGTGTCCGGATTGTTGATGTCGACGCCGGCATCGGCGGAGCCGCCGGCAGCGGTCTGCGAATATTGACCCGTGGTCGCTTCGCCGCCTGAGACGAAGATCTCCGCCAGGTCTTGCGCACGCTTGGCGTCCAGCGGAGTGTCAACGGTTCCGGTCAGAACGACATTGTCGTTCAGCAACTCGACCTTGATCTCCGATGACGGGATGAAGCGCTTGATATAGTCCTCCAGCCCGGCAACATCGCGTTCGACCGCCAGATCAAGGCTGACGATCTGTTCGCCATTCGGGCCAAAGACGAAGATGTTGGTCTCGCCGACCGCCTTTCCGAATAGATAGATGCGCCTGGCGGTGCGGGTCACCGCATCGGCTACCGCGGGGTTGGCAACGAGAATATCGTAGGCATCGCTCGGCAGGTCGATGACCACCGATTTGTTGAGCCCGAGCTTCACTCGCTGGGTGGCCGTCGAGGCTGTGACCCTGGCATTGTTCGCCGCATGGGCATCGAGAGTGCCATACGCATTCGTTCCAAGGAGAAACAGGCCGATCGCCGCAGCCAAGGTGACCGGCAGTTTGGTTTTTAGCTTCATTTCCTCGCCCCCACTTCGGAAACTTCGCCCGACTTGATCAACCGCACCGTTCCGCGCCGACCATTGCCGGAAACCAAGTAGTCGGCCTCCCCCACATTCTTGTCCTGGCTGTCCTTGATTGAGCGCAGTGCCAATGTCAGGCGATCCGCCATCTGCTGAGCGACGGTGATGATCTCGGACTGCTGCGGCGTCAGTTCCAGGGTGGCGGTCTGGCCGACCCTGGTCTTCTTGCCTTCCTCATCCTCCTGAATGGTCTGGTCGATCGCCAGGACGCGAATGTTCTTGAGGATAGTCTCGGTCGTGAAGCCCGGACTACCGCCATTGGCGGTATCGGCTCTGCGGGTCATGATGACGTCGACGAAATCGTTGGGAAGAATAAAGCCACCGGCCGAAGTGTCGGCCGAGATGCTTGTGGCGACAGCCCGCATGCCGGAGGGCAGGATCGACGACATGAAGCTTTGCCCCTCACCGATCAACTTCGAGCGCCGCAACGGCTCGCCGGCATACAGCGCCACGCGCGCGACGCCGCCCTTCAGCTTATCCAGCGCTTCAGGCTCGGCGGCGCGGGTGATGAAATTTGCGTTGATGCCGGCGGACGGCCATGACTCCCAGGAAATGTTGTTCTCTAGCGGACTGCCCATCGGAACATCGCCGGAAAGGACAAGCACGTCCTGCAGCGCGATCGCCGGCGCTTGGGGGCCGGAATCGACAACCGGAGGCGGCGGAGGCGCGACCATGTTCTTCGCGACATAGCCTGCACCTCCGGCCGCGGCTATCGCCACGCCTAGAATAATCAATCGGGATGCTGGCATCTGTCCGAACCTCGCCCTTGGCAAACCACCTGGCCAAGCCGGACTTTGCAGCGGCAATCGTCAAAACAAGGTTAATGTTATACTTACGATCGTGATTAATTTAACGTTTACATAAATTAGAGCGACCAAGCGCGGCCCGAAGGAAAGACGTCGCCAACTCGCCAGGCCCGGCGCAAACGGAGTAACGCAAATCAGCCCGCCAGCCTGGCGAGAGCCCAGGCCATTAACGGCGAGTCCGGATAGGTAAGCAGACCGCCAATGCCAAGCGCAATGCCGTACGGAACACCGGTCGCGTCATCGGCGAAATGGCGCAGGAACGGATTGTGGCTTGTGACGGCGGCAAGCAGCGATTTTCGATAGGCGAGAATGGCAAGCGTCAGCAAGCCGCCTATGAATGTCGAGGCGACGAGATATTCGATGAGATGGACATTCAGTCCCATCCACATGGCAGTGGCGGCCAGAAGCTTCGCGTCGCCGCCGCCCATGCCGCCAAGCGCGAACAGGCCGAACGTCACCGCGAGAACCAGGCCGGCGGCGGCGAAATGCCAGCCATAGGTGGCCCAATCCATGCCGGTCAAAGGCGCTACCAAGGCGAAGACAACCACAAGCAGCACAGGCACGCGATTGGCGATCGTCATCGACAGCATGTCGGAGATCGCGGCAAAAAGCATGCAGAACGGAAAGACGACGAAGATCACGGCTTCAAGCATGGACGCGCGCCTGTGGTCAAATTGTACCTGGCCTAACCTAGGCACATTCTATTAACGACTGATGAGACTTCAAAGTGTTTTGTTACTATAATGCAACAAGGGCCGCAACGGAGCGGCCCCTGTTCTTGAAAAGTGACTGGCCGCGTAGCTTAATTGACGCCGTTGACCTTGCTGGCGATCTTGTCGAACTTGGCGTTCAGCGCGTTGCCGAGCGAGCCGGCGCCAACCATGATGGCGAGCGCGATGAGGGCGGCGATCAGACCGTATTCGATAGCGGTCGCGCCGGATTCGTCCTTCACAAAACGTGCGATGAGGTTAGACATTCGAGCTCCTACTCCAATTGTTACAGCACTTCCGTCAACTTCTCTTGATGGCTGATCGGATGCTGCGAATGTAAGCGGAAGCTGTTTCGATCGGCTTAATAAACAGGCTTACCGATTCCTTTCCCGCTTCGATGACATTGCGTAGTTAACCCAGGACTAAAATACCGGCCACTGGGTCCACAGGCTAACAAAGGGCGCAAAAGGCGCAATTCGGCAAAGAGGTTTGAGCCGTGCCTGCTAGCCCAATGCCGGTTCCGGCTTAATCCTGAACTCCAGCCGCTTAACGGTTGGTTCACCAATCTCGTTCATGTTCTGTTGAACAGTTTGTTGCCGGGGAGCGCCTCAATGGCCGGGCCGAGATCGTCATTTCCAATTGCCGTGGTTCTTGCCGCAGCGGCTTTCGCCGTTCCAGCCAAGGCAGGCGCCGGCATCGAGGTCACGATGAACCAGGCAAAGATCGTCAAATTGTCGCGCGCCGCCGATACGATTGTCGTCGGCAATCCGGCGATCGCTGACGCCTCCGTGCAGGACGCATCGACGATCGTACTGACCGGCAAGGGATTTGGCGTCACCAATCTTGTCGTCCTCGATCAGGAGGGCAACCCGATCGTCGATGAGCAAATAACGGTCGTGCGCCAGGCAGCGTCGTCGGTGCGCATCTATCGGCGTGCCGAAGTACAGACCATGTCCTGCGCGCCATATTGCGAAAGCTCGTACAAGAGCGATGCCGAGAAGGCCTCTGAGGCCGAGATGAGCGCCGGGCATTAGCTAGCCGACTTCTCCACCTTTGCGGGAACGCTTCGGTTATTGCCTGGTTAAGGCCTTTCCGCCGAATTTAACGGTCATTCCAACCGGACTTCAATCGGTTCCGACTAATGGTGGGATCCGATGCAGAACTGGAATCGGCGGGTAGAGGACATGAGCAAGGCAGGACGAGCAGGTTTTCCCGGAAGGTTTTTGGGCGACCGACGCGGAAGCACGGCGATCGAATTCGCCATGCTTGCAATTCCATTCGCGCTTCTTGTCTTCGCCATCCTGGAGAGCTGTATTTCATTTGCCGCACAAGAAGTGATGGCAAACGCCACAGACGACATCGCGCGCCAACTGCGTACCGGCCAATTAAGACCGGCCGATGTGTCCGGGACCAAGCTGCGGGATATGATCTGCACCAAGTTGGAGATCATGGTCGCCAAGACCTGTCCCGGATTGCTGGTGGATTTGCGCGAATATCCGACCTTCGCCGATGCGGCGCTGGCCGGTTTCAAGATCCAGGATGGCGACGTCGTGTTGACCAAGGGCACGAGCACACAGACCTTCACCGTCGCACCAGGCCTGGCAGAGTCGAGAAACATGCTGCGGGTTTTTTACAAATGGCCGGTGATGACCGACTTCATGGCCAAGTCGATGGCCAATCTGAAGGACGGCAAAACGCTGCATTTCGCTTCGATCACTTGGCAGAACGAGCCGTTCGACAACTGAACCACCTAGTCGCTTGAAAAGGGCAAAGCCATGATTCGTGCGGGGGCACAGCTGGGCATCGCAGAGATTTGTACAAGAGCAGTCCGGCTTTGCTCGGACCGCCGCGGTATTGCGGCTGTCGAGTTTGCCCTCATCGTGCCTGTCCTGTTGATCATGTACTTTATGACCATGGAAGCCTCGCAAGCCATCGAGACCAGCAAGAAGGTCAGCCGCATCGGCAGCATGGTAGCGGACCTTGTCACGCAGCAGCAGACCATCAAGGCGGCCGATCTCGATGCCATCATCGCGATCGGCAGTTCCACGCTTCAGCCCTATAATCGTTCGAAACCGAAGATCATCATTACGGCGATACAGGTCACGGACGAGACGACGCCGAAAGTCTTGGTCGTGTGGTCGCGCAAAGTAGTCGATGGTGTCTCTAGCGTCGACGCCATCAAGGATTCCGCCACAACGGTCCCGAGCGCGCTCAAGATCAAAGGCACTTTCCTCATTCGGGTCGAAAGCGATCTCGCCTACAAGCCAATCATCACCTGGTCGGCGGATGGCCAAAGCCGGTTCGGGTTGAGCTCGGCCTTCAATTCGATATCGATGGCGGAAACTTATTATCTACGGCCGCGAAGGAGCCCGACCATTCCGTGCAGCGATTGCTGACGCCTGAAGCCCGCTAACCGGGCTGTAGCTATTGCGTGCGGCCGCGGGCCGAGACCAGGTGCACGATGGCCGCAGCCAGCACATAATCCCTCGGACCGGCAACGGCGAACCCGCCGGAGTGTCTCGGCTCCAGAAGATCGTAAATGTCCGGCGCGGCTGATCTGAGATTGGTGAGAAAGACGGTGAGCCGGCGCTTGGCTTCGGGGTCCAGATCGCTGCGGACGGCGTGCGGACCATACCTCAGCAGGCCTGAGGTCCATACGACCTGAAGCGACGATTTCGAGAGCCCTGCGGCCTCGAGCCTCGCCACCGTGCCGCCAGGAGGATTTGGCCGTCCCTCTGCCACAGCCGGGATCCAGCCGAATATGGCATCGGCCTCGCCCTCGACCAGCATTGCTTCAGCTGCGGCAGCCGAATTGGCGTGGGTCAAAAACGGCGCATCTTCCGCCACGTTGACCCCGTCTGCAGCCAGCCCGGCAAGCGGCAACAAAGCACCACCGACGCTGTCGAAAGGCGCCATGACGACCCGATGGACTGCCATGGCCATCAGATCGGGAACCCTCCCGTCGCGCGTCAGCAGTACGGAGCGGATGCCGATGGCGCCGCCGGAATCGAGCGGCGCCGCGAGAGGTTCGACACATCCGCACCGTTCGGAGGCGGCGGCGTAGGCGGTTGCCGAATAGATTGCATATTCGATCCGCGCATTGGCCTGCGCCTCGATCAACGACGTATAGTCGCGGGCAACGACAAACTCCACCTTCATGCCGAGCGCTTTGGTATAGGCGTCGGTCAGCAGCGCCAGACCTGGAACGGTGTTGCCGGCGCCAGGCTCGGCGACGATACCGATACGGAACGTTCCGATATCATCGCGCCAATCGGCACGCGCCAGGTTCGCGCAAGATGCATCCAGCAGCAAGGCCAGTACGGCAGCGAATGCTTTCAGGGCAGGCCTCATGCGAGCTCCATGCCGCGCATTTCGATCGGCAGATCGACCATGCCGCGATTCGTTTCTCCCGGACCAGCACGCCAAGCCGTGCCGTTCGGGTTTCCGAATTGCCAACGGCAGCGCGGAACCCTATGTCTGAGTCAACACCCAGGCAATGATGAACCTTTGATGGCACGCGCCTCCCTTTTTGTCCTTGACTCCTTCGGCATCGGCGGCGCGGCCGACGCCGAACGCTATGGCGACACTGGCTCCAACACGTTCGCACACATCGCGCAGGCCTGCGCGGAAGGCCGCGCCAATCGCGAAGGCCTGCGTGGCGGACCGCTTCTTGTACCAAACATGCTATCGCTCGGCCTCGGCCATGCCGCGGCAACGGCGACGGGTTTCAGGTTCGAGAATGGCGGCAGCGTCGAGTTTGCCGCCGCCTTTCACGGCGCGGCACAGGAGGTTTCGAGCGGCAAGGACACGCCATCGGGCCATTGGGAAATAGCCGGCCTGCCGGTCCGTTTCGACTGGGGTTACTTCCCCGACACGATTCCCGCCTTTCCAGCCGAGTTGACCGAAGCAATGGTGCGTGAAGGGAAGGTGCCCGGCATTCTCGGCAATTGTCATGCCCCCGGCACCGAGATCATCGAACGGTTCGGCGAAGACCATATCCGCACCGGCAAGCCGATTTGCTACACCTCGGTCGACTCCGTCCTGCAGATCGCCGCGCATGAGGTTCATTTCGGCCTGGAACGGCTTTACGACTTCTGCAAGATAGTGCGCGGGCTGGTCGATCCGCTGAATATCGGGCGCGTCATCGCACGACCGTTTATCGGTGAAACCGCCGCCACGTTCGCGCGAACGCATAATCGTCGCGACTATGCCGTACCGCCGCCGGAACCGACGCTGCTCGACCGGCTGACGGCGCGCGGCAGCCGGGTTATCGCAATCGGCAAGATCGGCGACATCTTCGCCCATCGGGGGATCTCGGAAGTCCGCAAGGCTGCCGGCAACATGGCGATGTTCGACAAAGCGCTTGGCGCCATGGAAGATGCCCGCGACGGCGACTTCGTCTTCGCGAACTTTGTCGACTTTGATACCGAGTTCGGACATCGGCGCGACGTCGCGGGGTATGCCGCCGCACTCGAAGCTTTCGACCGGCGCCTGCCGGAGGCATTCGCGCGGCTGAGGCCAGGCGATCTGCTCATTTTGACCGCCGATCACGGCAACGATCCGACGTGGCGCGGCACCGACCACACACGCGAGCGTATTCCGGTTATCGGCACACGGCCGGGTTTCAAAGGCGCGGACATTGGACTGAGGACGACATTTGCCGACATCGGCGAAACCGTGGCCGAACATCTCGGGCTGGCGCCCGGCCCATACGGCACCTCCTTCCATGCCACGATAAGCGGCCATGCCTGAGCTGCCGGAGGTCGAGACAGTCAGGCGCGGTCTGCAGCCGGTCCTTGAAGGTGCCCGCATCGTCGGTGTCGAGGCACGCCGGCCCGATTTGCGGTTTCCATTCCCCGAGAGATTTTCGGAGCGGCTGACCGGCAAGACGATTGCAGCGCTCGGCCGCCGCGCCAAATATCTGACGATGCACCTGGACAACGGCCCGGTGCTGATCTGCCATCTCGGCATGTCGGGTTCGTTTCGCGTCGAAACGGCCGACGAGAGTGCAACACCCGGCGCGTTCCACTATGAACGTTCGAAAAACACCGCTCACGATCACGTCGTCTTCGACATCACATCACCTGCCGGCGTCCGCTCTCGCGTGATCTTCAACGACCCGCGCCGCTTCGGGTTCATGCTGTTTTCGGAAGACGAGCCAGACATGCATCCGATGCTGGCGGGATTAGGTGTCGAGCCTACAGGCAATGCACTGGACGGCGCTCTGCTCGCTTCGCTGCTGAAAGGTCGCAAGTCACCGCTGAAGGCGGCACTTCTCGACCAACGGCTGATCGCCGGGCTAGGCAATATCTACGTCTCGGAAGCGCTTTGGCGGGCCGGCCTGTCACCGCTGCGCAAAGCGGGCACGCTCGCGAGAGCCGGCAAGAAAGCCAGAGAACAGAGCGAACGCCTGGCCGAAGCAATCCGCTCGGTCGTCGCCGACGCGATCGCCGCCGGCGGCTCGTCGTTGCGCGATTATATGCAGACCGATGGATCGCTGGGCTACTTCCAGCATTCCTTCGCGGTTTATGATCGCGAGGGCGAGGCCTGCCCCAAGCCTGGTTGTGGCGGACACATCGAGCGTATCGTGCAAAGCGGTCGCTCAACCTTCCACTGCCGGACCTGTCAGGCTTGAAACACAAGCGAGGAGGAGCAAGCATGGGCTATGAAACCATCATCGTCGAGACCCGCGGCAAGGTCGGGCTGATTACGCTGAACCGGCCGCAAGCGCTCAATGCGCTGAATTCACAAGTGCTGGCGGAACTGGTTGCGTCGGTGAACAGCATGGGCGCAAATGCCGACATCGGCGCTATGGTCATCACTGGTTCGGAAAAGGCTTTCGCCGCAGGTGCCGATATCAAGGAAATGCAGTCGATCTCCTATGTGGATGCCTATCTGCAGGATTTCTTCGTCGGCTGGGAAGAATTTACGCGGGCACGAAAGCCGATCATCGCGGCGGTGGCGGGCTACGCTCTGGGCGGCGGCTGCGAACTGGCGATGATGTGCGATTTCATCATCGCCGCCGATACCGCCAAGTTTGGCCAACCCGAGATCACGCTGGGTGTCATGCCCGGCATGGGCGGATCGCAGCGCCTGACCCGCTTCGTCGGCAAGTCGAAGGCGATGGATATGTGCCTGACGGGGCGAATGATGGACGCAGCCGAGGCCGAGCGTTCCGGCCTGGTCTCGCGCGTCGTGCCAGCCGGCGAGTTGATCGAGGAAGCGCTTAAGGCAGCGGCCAAGATCGCCGGTTTTTCCTTGCCATCGGTGATGATGGCGAAGGAGGCCGTCAACCGCGCCTATGAGACGACGCTCACCGAGGGCCTGCGGTTCGAGCGCCGGCTGTTTCATTCGCTGTTTGCGCTGGACGACCAGAAGGAAGGCATGGCGGCCTTCACCGGCAAGCGGAAGCCGAATTTCACGAACCGATGAGATGACGAAGGCACCGGCCAAAAAGAAAGCGCCGCAGCGTTGACGCGCCGGAAAAGCTGAACTATAAGCCGCACCAACCGAGGCGGCCCTGTGGCTGCCCGTTTGTTTTTTGCGCCCCGCGGTATCCCGCAAGCGCCCACCAGATCAGAAGAGAGGCACCATGGCCAATACCTCCTCGGCCAAAAAGGCAACGCGCAAGATCGCCCGTCGCGCAGCGATCAACAAGAACCGTCGCTCCCGCGTCCGGACCTACATCCGCCAGGTCGAAGAGGCGCTCGCGGCTGGCGACAAGGCGGCCGCACAGGCTGCCTTCAAGGTGGCCGAGCCGGAATTGATGCGGGCCGCGACCAAGGGCGTGGTGCACAAGAACACTGCATCGCGCAAGGTGTCGCGGCTGGCCCAACGGGTCAAGGTGCTGTCGGCCTAATATACCTTTTCCTGAACTGCGCTTCTTCAAACCCGGCCGATCGCGCCGGGTTTTTTCCTTTGCCGGCAAGTACTTAAAAGAAAGCCCGCAAAACGGCGCTCCGCGTGCATTTCAAAGTTCGAAATGCTTTGCCGGCATATACATGCCCGCTGATATTCGCAGCCTTCGAAACCGCCAATGCGAAAATTTCCGAGCGTCACAGATTACCGTTTCTTTTCAGCAGTTTACAGATGGTGATCCACAGCTTGTTCACATCGGCTGCGGTCGATAGGCGACAATTGGCTGTCAAGTGAATTATTTCAGAAAATTTCCCGTTGTGTGGCCTTTTTCATATTCGCCGGAAAAGGGTTTGAATCACAATGGCTTTGTCAAAATCAACTGTTGCGGCATGGCGTCCGAACCGTCCCTTGCTAGTCAGATTCCTTAAAAATCCGTTAGGGGTGGCCTTGCCCTATCCACAGCGATTTCGGTAATGTCTGTCCATCGAAGGGACGGGCCCTTGGCCCTTGACCAGCCTGAAACCGGCCAGCTCAAATTGGCAGAGTTTACAACGCGGATTCAACTCCGCGGACAGGGTTGGTTTGTCTTTTTGATACGGTAGGGGACTGGCGTAATTGTACATGGCAGGTCGACGGTGCGCCGGCGTTTTTCGCCGGACGGCATTTTATTGCCCTGACATGACCAAGGCGGATCGGCACTTCGGCGCCGGACCGACAACGAGGCGATTCATCAGCCGGCGGTGGCGATGGTGTCGCAGCGAAGACACGGTCGCCGGAAACATGGATGCAGGAGGCGCATCCCCGGCGGAAAACAGGTACAAGAGACAAGGAACTCGATCATGCAGAGCGGCGGCATCGAAAGGGAGCTTACGGGCGACCTCCCATTTCCTGGAACGTTAATCGGAAGGAACGACATGGCGGCTTCCAATGAAGCTGAACAGAAGTTCGATCGGGTCAAGGCCCAGCTGAAGGCGCGTCTGGGAACCGAGGTCTATTCGAGCTGGTTCGGGCGCATGAAGGTCGCTGAATCCTCCAAGGGCATTGTCCGCATCTCGGTGCCAACCGCATTCCTGCGTTCATGGATCAACGGCCACTATCTCGATCTCATCGCCGAGTTGTGGAAGCACGAGGATCCGGAGATCCTCAAGATCGAGATCGTCGTTCGCACCGCCACACGCCAGGGCCGCAACAGCGTCGAGCCGGAAGTGGCCCCGGCACGCAAGATGACCAGGCAGACGCAAACCGCTCTCTCTGCGGGCACGGCGAGCCCCAGCAGGGTCGAGCGGGTCCCGGCACCCCGCCCAGGAATGCCGGCAGAGACAGAGTTCCGGCACAATGTGCTCGGTTCGCCGCTCGATCCACGCTACACTTTCACCTCCTTCATCGAGGGACCATCGAACCGAGTGGCTTTTGCCGCTGCCAAGGCGGTCGCGGAATCACAGTCGAGCGCGGTGCGCTTCAATCCGCTCTTTCTTCACGCGACGGTTGGGCTGGGCAAGACGCATCTGTTGCAGGCGATCGCCGCAGAATCGCTGAAGCAGAACCCGAAATCGCGGGTCGTCTATCTGACGGCTGAATATTTCATGTGGCGGTTCGCCACCGCGATTCGCGACAACAACGCACTGACGCTGAAAGAACAGCTTCGCGACATCGACCTTCTCATCATCGACGACATGCAGTTCCTGCAGGGCAAGTCGATCCAGCATGAATTCTGCCATTTGATCAACATGCTGCTCGACAGCGCCAAGCAAGTGGTGGTCGCTGCCGACCGGCCGCCGTCGGAATTGGAGTCGCTGGAGCCGCGCGTCCGCTCGCGCCTCAACGGCGGCGTCGCGCTGGAAATGTCGGCCCCGGATTTCGCCATGCGCATCGGTATGCTCAAGCTCAGGCTTGCCACCGCCAAGCTCGACGATGTGTCGCTCGATATTTCCGAAGAGATCCTCAATCACGTTGCCCGCACGGTGACCGGCAGCGGGCGCGAGCTCGAAGGTGCCTTCAACCAGCTTTTGTTTCGCCAATCCTTCGAACCGCAGATCACCATCGACCGCATCGACGAGATCCTTGGCCACATCTATCGTTCCGGCGAGCCGAAGCGGGTGCGTATCGAGGACATTCAGCGCATCGTCGCACGCCATTACAACGTGTCGAAGACTGAACTTCTGTCCAACCGGCGCACACGCACCATCGTCAAGCCACGGCAGGTCGCCATGTACCTGTCGAAGGTGATGACGCCGCGCTCGCTGCCGGAGATCGGGCGGCGTTTCGGCGGCCGTGACCATACGACGGTGCTGCATGCCGTGCGCAAGATCGAGGATCTTTCAGGCGTCGACAACACACTGGCGCAGGAACTCGAATTGCTGAGAAGGCTGATCAACGACCAGGCCTGACGGCGCGAAAAACGCCGGCTCGCGGACTTCGGCCTTTTTATCCCCAGAAAGCCCGTGCAGCCGGCCCGAACCGGTGGCGCGGGCTTGCGTTTGCCGGGTTTTTCCTGTCAGTTTACGCAGATTCTGAGCCTGTTCAGACCTTTCGCGGGGCGCCGCTTGCCGGAGACCCGTTCATTCATTCAAGCGAGCCTGTTTCGTCATGCGTGTTATCCTGGAACGGTCAAATCTCCTGAAGTCGCTCAACCATGTTCACCGCGTGGTCGAGCGGCGCAACACCATTCCGATCCTGTCGAACGTGCTGCTCAGCGCCGAGGGGGCCAGCCTTGAAATGAAGGCGACCGACCTCGACCTGGAGGTGACCGAAGCAACGCCGGCAAAGGTCGAGCGTGGCGGGGCGACGACGGTTCCGGCGCATCTGCTCTACGACATCGTGCGCAAGCTTGCCGACGGCGCGGAGGTGGCGCTGAAGACCGACGAAGACGGCAACGCCATGACGGTGACGTCGGGGCGCTCGAGCTTCCGCCTGCAGTGCCTGCCGCAGTCCGACTTTCCCGAGCTTTCAGCCGGGTCGTTCTCGCATATTTTCCGGCTCGATTCCCTCGGGCTAAAGGGCCTCATCGAGAAGACCCAGTTCGCCATCTCGACCGAGGAGACGCGCTATTATCTGAACGGCATCTATCTGCACACGCACGAGGCTGGCGGCAAGCTGAAGCTGCGCTCGGTCGCGACCGACGGCCATCGGCTGGCGCGCGCCGAGATCGACGCACCAGCGGGCTCCGAGGGCATGCCTGGCGTCATCATCCCGCGAAAGACGGTCAGCGAGTTGCAGAAGCTGGTCGACGACCCCGACATTGCGGTGACCACCGAGCTGTCGGACACCAAGATCCGTTTCACCATCGGCAGCGTCATCTTGACCTCCAAGCTGATCGACGGCACTTTCCCGGACTACCAGCGCGTCATTCCGACCGGCAACGACAAGAAGCTGATCATCGATCGTCAGAGTTTCGCCGCTGCCGTCGATCGCGTTTCGACCATTTCGTCCGAACGCGGCCGGGCTGTAAAGCTTTCGATCGCCGAAGGCCAGGTCACGCTTGCAGTCAACAATCCGGATTCAGGCAGCGCCACCGAAGAACTGGCAGCCGACTATTCGTCCGATCCGATCGAAATCGGCTTCAACGCCAAATACCTGCTCGACGTTGCCGCGCAACTGACCGGCACGGAGGCGAAGTTCATGCTGGCGGATGCCGGATCCCCGACACTGATCCACGACATGGCCGACGAGACCGCGCTCTACGTGTTGATGCCGATGCGGGTGTAGGGCCCGAACGAGGCCATCTGCTGTCGTGACCAGATTTGCAAACCCGCGGCAGACTTACATAAGTAAGCTTACACTTACGAATTTCCGCAATTATGCGGCGTTGGCAATCGACCTTGATCCCGGCGCTGTGGTTTTCTCCGGCGACAATGGCGCCGGCAAGACCAATCTGCTTGAAGCGATCTCGCTGCTCACGCCAGGCCGCGGCCTGCGCCGCGCACCCTATGCCGAGGTGGCGCGCGAAGGCGGCGACGGTGGCTTTGCGCTGCATGCCCGGCTTGACGGGCCGGACGGCCAGGTCGAGATCGGTACCGGGATTGCAGGCAGCGACAGCGAAGGCGGCAGGCGGGTGCGGATCAACGGCGCGGCGGCGCGCTCAGCCGAAGACATGCTGGAATGGCTGCGCGTGGTCTGGCTGACACCGGCCATGGACGGCCTGTTCCCCGGGCCAGCCGCCGACCGTCGGCGCTTCCTCGACCGACTGGTGCTGGCGATCGACCCCGGCCACGGCCAGCGCGCGCTTGACTACGAAAAGGCAATGCGCGGCCGCAACAGGCTGCTCGCCGACGGTTCGCGCGACGGTGCCTGGTTCGATGCCATCGAGATGCAAATGGCGGAGACCGGCGTGGCAATTGCCGCGGCGCGTGCCGAACTGGTGCGCCTGCTCGCCGCCATGATCGACCGTCTGCCCGGCGACGGACCGTTTCCGCAAGCCGACATCGGCATCTCGGGGGAACTGGAAGGCGAAGTCGGCATTTCGCCGGCCGTCGACGTCGAGGAACGGTTCCGTCGTGCGCTTGCCCAAGGGCGCGACCGTGACCGCACCGCCGGACGCACGCTCGACGGCCCGCACCGTTCCGATCTCGTGGTGCGCCACCGGCCCAAGGCAATGCCGGCCGAACTCTGCTCGACCGGCGAGCAGAAGGCGCTGCTGGTCGGCATTGTCTTGTCGCATGCACGGCTAACCGGCGAGATGTCGGGCATGACGCCGATCCTGCTGCTCGACGAGATCGCCGCCCATCTCGACGGCGGCCGGCGCGCGGCCTTGTTCTCGATCCTGGAGGAGCTGAACTGCCAGGCTTTCATGACCGGGACCGATGCCGCGTTGTTTGACAGCCTCAAGGGACGCGCGCAGTTCCTGACCGTCGATCACGGCAAGGTCAGGCCGACCATCTGAACTTCGTCCATGACGCATTTCTGAGCCGCATGCATTGACGCCTGACAAGTTTTTTCCTCCGTTATATGGTCCGGCGATGATCACAGCCGCCCTCACCGACGAAGAGCTCGAACGCTACGCCCGCCACATCGTGCTGCCCGAAATCGGCGGCGCCGGCCAGCAGCGGCTAAAGCGAGCGCGGGTGCTGGTCATCGGCGCCGGCGGGTTGGGAGCGCCGGTGCTCGAATATCTCGCCGCCGCAGGGATTGGCACACTCGGTATCGTCGACGACGACATCGTTTCGCTTTCCAACCTGCAACGACAAGTGATCCACGCCACGGGCGATGTCGGCATGGCGAAAACCGACAGCGCCAAGGCGGCGATCATCCGCATCAATCCAAACGTCGTCGTGGAAGAGCACAATTTCAGGCTGACCGCGGACAACGCCCCTGCCCTCATCGCCGATTATGACATCGTCGTTGACGGCTCCGACAATTTCGAGACGCGCTACGCCGTGGCCGACGCCTGCGCCGCCGAAAGCCGGCCGCTCGTCCATGCCGCCGTTGGCCGCTTCGACGGCTCGGTCACGGTGCTGAAGCCGTTCGAAACCGGTCCGGACGGCACGTTGAACCCAAGCTACCGCGATCTTTTTCCCGAAGCGCCGCCGCCGGGACTGGTGCCGTCCTGCGCGGTGGCCGGCATTGTCGGCGCGCTGAGCGGGGTCATCGGCACGCTGCAAGCCATGGAGGCAATCAAGCTGATCACCGGGATTGGCGAGCCGCTGGTCGGGCGACTGCTGCTCTACGATGCACTGGCGGCACGCTTCGACACGATCCGCTACAAGCGAACTAGCCGGTGAGCCTGCCTGCCGACGTTTCCATTGTGCAGTTTGCGGCCGACTTCGATCGTTGGGACGAGGTCTTGGCACTGGTCATGCGCGCCTTCGCCTTCATGGAAGACGTTATTGATCCGCCGTCCTCGGCGCATCGGCTCACTGTCGAAAATCTTAGGGCTAAAGCGCTGGAGGAGACAGGATTCCTGGCGCTGAAGGAAAGCGAGATCGTCGGTTGCGTCTTCATCCTGGAGCGGGCAGACGACCTCTATGTCGGAAAGCTCGCGGTTGTGCCGGCTCTTCAGGGACAAGGCATCGGAAAGCGGCTGATGCAGGCTGTCGAAGATCTTGCCCGTAGCCACAACCGGGCCGCCATCGAGCTCCAGACCCGGGTCGAACTGACCGGAAACCACGCTGCCTTCGCCCGCCTCGGCTTTCGCGAAACCGAACGGACAGCGCACAAGGGCTACGACCGGCCGACCTCAATCACCATGCGCAAGGCGCTTTCGTAAGCCAACACTATCCAAAGACGAACGCGTGGTTGCCGCGGCAAGGCCATGCCGGCATGATGGCAGGTCACGCCCGCAGCGGCAGCACGCGGTCGGGCGGACGATGGCCATCGAAGAAGGCGCGGATGTTGATGATCACCTTCTCACCCATGTCGATGCGGCCTTCGAGCGTCGCCGAGCCCATATGCGGCAACAGCACGACCTTGCCTTTGTGGGCGAGCTTCAGAAGCTTGCTGTTCAGCGCCGGCTCGTGCTCGTAGACGTCGAGGCCGGCGCCGGCGATCTTGCCGTCATGGATGAGCTTGACCAGCGATTCCTCATCGATGATATCGCCGCGCGCGGTGTTGACTATGTAAGCGGACGGTTGCAGAAGCGCCAGCCGCCGCGCCGAAAGCAGGTGGAAGGTTGCCGGTGTCGATGGGCAATTGACCGAGATAATGTCCATACGGGCAAGCATCTGGTCGAGGCTTTCCCAATATGTGGCTTCCAACTCGTCCTCGATTGCCGGCAGCACGCGGTGGCGGTTGTGGTAGTGGATCGAGAGGCCAAAGGCCTTGGCGCGCCTGGCGACGGCGGTGCCGATGCGACCCATGCCGACAATGCCGAGCCGTTTGCCCCAGATGCGACGGCCGAGCATCCAGGTCGGCGACCAGCCCGCCCATTTCTTGTCCCCGGTCAGCACGTTGGCGCCTTCGGCCAGCCGTCGCGGCACGGCCAGCATCAGCGCCATGGTCATGTCGGCCGTATCTTCGGTCAGCACGTTCGGCGTATTGGTGACGGTGATGCCTTTCTTGGCCGCTGCCGCAACGTCGATCTTGTCGACGCCATTGCCGAAATTGGCGATCAGCTTGAGCTTGTCGCCGGCTTGGGCAATCAGCGCCGCGTCGATATTATCGGTCACGGTCGGCACCAGCACGTCAGCCTCCTTGACCGCCGCCACCAGTTCCGGCTGCGTCATCGGCCTGTCCTCGACATTCAACCGGGCGTCGAACAACTCGCGCATGCGGGTCTCGACCGGGTCGGGCAACTTGCGCGTGATGACGACGAGGGGCTTCTTTTTGCCTGCCATTGTTTCCTCGAACCCGATCTCGTTGAGACCTCTTTAACCAAGAACGGCGAAACTGAGAGCCGATCGCGGTACCGGTCATCCATGTAACAAGTGGTTCCGCCGAACACAAAGAAAAAGGGGCGCGAAGGCCGATGGGCCGGCGCCGAAAGGAACGAAAGTGTCTGGTTTCGCGTCGCTCCGCCTGACCCTCAGTGCAGCATTCCTCGGCGCTCTCATCCATAGCCCACTGGTGATGGCGCAAAGTGCCGCGGCCCCCGCCCAGAGCGTCACGCTCGGACCAAGCGGCTTGCCGCTGCCGCGCTTCGTCAGCCTGAAATCCGGCCGCGTCAACTCGCGCGTCGGGCCGGGCGTCAACTATTCCGTCGATTGGATGTACATGAAACCAGGCCTGCCGATGGAGATCATCCAGGAGTTCGATACATGGCGCCGCGTGCGCGATGCCGACGGCTCGGAAGGCTGGATCAATCAGTCGCTGCTTTCGGGCCGCCGCACGGCGATCGTCGCCCCCTGGCAGCGCGGCAAGGACGCCCGCATCAACCTCCTCGACGACCCGGCAAAAGATGCAAGCGTCATCGCGATCCTCGAACCGGGGGTGATGGGCACGATCAAGTCCTGCGATGGCCAATGGTGCGAAATGACCTTCGACGGCCATACCGGCTGGCTCGCCCAGTCGCTCGTCTGGGGCGCCTATCCCGGCGAAAAGGTCAAGAACTGACGCTTCCGAACCGGAGGTCAGGCCAGCGCTGCAAGCACCGGATCCGGCATTTTGTTTCGCTGTTCTTCAATTCGGGGATGATCTAGCCGCCGATGCGGCCGAGATGGGTATCCTGGAAACTGCTCGACAGCTTCAAGCCATAGCCCAGGGCGCGGTCGATGGCGATGTGGGCGATCCAGATCAGCGCAACGGATGTCGCCAATGCATTGTCAAAGACGCTGCCGAAAAGCGCCAGCAGAACGGGCAAGACCAGTATGTGCAAGGTGTTGTAGGCGACGGCCCCGACGCGCGGCCCGGCCATGTAACCCAGGATCGACAGGTCGGGCGCCAGGACGAGCACTGCAAATAGCCACCAGGAAGCACCGGCCATTGCATAGAAGACAAGAGCCGCCACCGCGACGGCGACCCATTCGAGCCGGAGCGTCAAATCCAGGAAATTCATAAGGCGCCGGTCAGTCGCAGCGTTTCGGACGCAGTCTCACCACGATATCGACATTGGCGATCTCCATGCCTTCCGGCGGTTCCGGCAGGTTGGAAACCGTCACCGGGCCGCTGTCGATATCGAAGATCCTGTTTTCGCCCTCGATATAGAAATGATGGTGATCGGAGGTGTTGGTGTCGAAATAGGTCTTCGATCCCTCGACGGCAAGGATGCGCAAAAGGCCAGCCTGGGTGAACTGGTGCAGAGCATTGTAGACGGTGGCCAGAGACACCGGCACGCCGGCGGCAAGCGCTTCCTCGTGCAGTTCCTCGGCCGAAAGGTGGCGGTCGCCCTTGGCGAAAAGCAGATCGGCCAGCGCGATACGCTGGCGTGTCGGCCTCAGACCGGCTTCGCGAACCCGCTTGTCCACAGCGACATTATCCTTCCGGCAACCCAGATCCATCTATCCGTCGCGCCCACAGTTCCGTCTCAGACACGTCCAAAATGGCAGAAATAGAGCATCTGCCGAAATTGGACGTGTCCTGACATATATTCTGTCGGCCGAATGCGATCAATAGCGCGCATTGACCCGGGCAGACGGGCAGGTTAAGCGCAAACGCCGGTTTCCGGCCTGAAACAGATTGTGTTAGGAAACCACCAGCATGGGCGCCTATCGCCCGGGACGATCACGGGGACGAGATTGATGGCGGGTTCGAAATCCAGCTACGGTTACGAGGAATTGCTTGCCTGCGCCCGCGGCGAGCTGTTCGGACCGGGAAATGCGCAACTGCCCTATCCGCCGATGCTGATGTTCGACCGCATCACCGAGATCAGCGAAACCGGCGGTGCGTTCGACAAGGGTTTCATCCGCGCAGAATTCGATATCAAGCCGGATTTGTGGTTTTTCGCCTGCCATTTCATCGGCAATCCGATCATGCCGGGATGCCTGGGCCTGGACGCCATGTGGCAGTTGACGGGTTTCTACCTTGGATGGCTCGGCGAACCAGGCAAGGGAATGGCGCTGTCGACAGGTGAGGTGAGATTCAAAGGCATGGTCACGCCTTCGGTCAAGAAGGTGGAGTATGGCGTCGACTTCAAGCGAGTGATGCGCGGTCGGCTTGTGCTTGGCATCGCCGATGGCTGGCTGAAGGCAGATGGCGAGCCCATATATGCGGCAACGGATCTGAAGGTCGGTCTGTCCAAGCAATCGGCCGCCGGCTGAGCGAAGACCAACAGTGCCACGTCTTGGACATCTAAAGGACGCTGTAGCACTTTAATTTGCGCATGGTTCCGTTCCGGAAACTTAATCAGGTTTCGGAGGTCCGTGCTGGAAGGAGTTGCGAATGAGACGGGTCGTAGTCACAGGTCTCGGCATCGTGTCGTCGATCGGCAACAATGCCAACGAGGTGCAGGCCTCCTTGCATGATGCCAGGTCCGGCATCAGCTTTTCCGACTCTTTCGCCGAGCATGGCTTCCGTTGCCGGGTGTGGGGAGCGCCGACGCTGGATCCGTCGGGAATGATCGACCGTCGCGCCATGCGCTTCCTGTCGCAAGGTGCTGCTTGGAACCATGTCGCGATGGACCAGGCGATCGCAGACGCCGGCCTCGACGAGACCGACATCACCAACGAGCGCACCGGCATCGTAATGGGCTCCGGCGGACCGTCGACCCGTGCAATCGTCGAAGCGGCCGAGACGACGATCAAAAACGGCAGCCCCAAGCGGATCGGCCCGTTCGCGGTGCCAAAAGCGATGTCGTCGACCGCTTCAGCGACGCTTGCCACTTGGTTCAAGATCCACGGCGTCAACTATTCGATCTCATCGGCCTGCTCGACGTCAGCGCATTGCATCGGCAATGGCTACGAGCTGATCCAGTGGGGGAAGCAGGACATCGTCTTCGCCGGCGGTCATGAGGATCTCGACTGGACGATGTCGGATCTGTTCGATGCCATGGGCGCCATGTCGTCCAAGTTCAACGACAGGGCATCAGTCGCCTCGCGCGCCTACGACGTCGATCGCGACGGTTTCGTCATTGCCGGCGGCGCCGGCGTGCTGATTCTTGAAGAGCTCGAGCATGCCAAGGCACGCGGCGCCAAGATCTATGCCGAGATCGTCGGCTATGGCGCCACCTCCGACGGCTACGACATGGTGGCGCCGTCGGGCGAAGGCGCGGCTCGCTGCATGAAGCAGGCGCTCGCAACGGTGTCCTCGCCGGTCGACTATATTAATACGCACGGCACTTCGACGCCGGTCGGCGACTCCAAGGAAATGGGCGCCATCCGCGAGGTGTTCGGCGAGAAGATGCCTTTCATCACGTCGACCAAATCGCTGACCGGTCATTCGCTGGGTGCGGCCGGCGTGCAGGAATCGATCTACTCGATCCTGATGATGCAAGGCGGCTTTATCGGCGAGAGCGCCCACATTGACAACCTCGATCCGGAATTCGAAGGCATGCCGATCGTGCGCAAGCGCATCGACGAAGCCAGGATCGACACCGTTTTGTCCAATTCGTTCGGTTTCGGTGGCACCAACGCTACGCTGATTTTCCAGCGCTATTCCGCATAAGGATTTGCCGACCATGGACGGATTGATGAAGGGCAAGCGCGGGCTTGTCATGGGCGTCGCCAACGATCATTCGATCGCCTGGGGCATCGCCCGCAAACTGTCCGAACATGGCGCGGATCTCGCCTTCACCTATCAGGGTGAGGCCTTCGGGCGCCGCGTCAAGCCGCTCGCCGAGAAACTGGGCGCATCGCTGGTGGTACCTTGCGACGTCGAGGACAGCGCATCGGTCGCCGCGACTTTCGAGACTTTGGGCAAGGCGTGGGGCGGGCTGGATTTCGTCGTCCATGCCATCGGCTTTTCCGACAAGAACGAGCTGAAAGGCCTCTACGCCGACACCAGCCGCGACAACTTCATCCGCACCATGGTGATCTCCTGCTACTCCTTCACCGAGGTCGCCCGTCACGCCGCCACGTTGATGAAGGATAGCGGTTCGATGATCACGCTGACCTATGCCGGTTCGGTCCGCGTCATGCCGAACTACAACGTCATGGGCGTCGCCAAGGCCGGGCTGGAGGCCAGCGTCCGCTATCTAGCCAACGACTACGGCCCGCGCGGCATCAGGGTGAACGGCATATCGGCTGGACCGGTGCGGACGCTTGCCGGCGCCGGGATTTCCGACGCACGCCACATGTTCTCCTACCAGCAGCGCAACTCGCCGCTACGCCGCACGGTGACAATCGACGAAGTCGGCGGCTCAGCGCTCTATCTGCTGTCCGATCTGTCCTCCGGCGTCACCGGCGAAATCCACTATGTCGATTCCGGCTATCACATCGTGTCCATGCCGACGCTTGACGAGTTGAAGCAAACCGACGGCGGGCGGGAATAGCGCGAGCGACGTGTCGCCGGCTTGCCCCGCAGCGTTTCAGCGTCGCGCCGAGAAGACCTTGAACATGCCGTCGCGGGCGAGCTCCGCATGGCTGGAGAAGGCGGCCGCCAGCACCGGTTCGTAGGGAAGCTGACGGTTCGCCACCATGAACAGCCGGCCGCCCGGCTTCAGCGCCTTGCCTGCCGCGCGGATCATGCCGGCACCGATTTCGGGCTCAGTCGCCCGGCTGCGGTGAAAGGGCGGGTTCATGGCGATCACATCGTAGCGGTGCTCGACCGGCTCGCTCAAAAGATCTATCCAGAAGAAACGTGGCTCCAGGCCTGTGTTGCCGACATTGACCTTCGCCGCCTCCAGCGCCTCGAAATCCGCTTCGTAAAGGTCAAGCGCCGATATGCCGGGTGAGCGGGCGGCGACTTCGGCGGCGACATAGCCCCAACCGGCACAGAAATCCGCAACGCTGCCACGCAGATCGTTGGGCAGATTTTCGACCAGCAGCTTCGATCCGGCATCGATCTTGTGGAACGAAAACATGCCTGGGGCCGTGCGGAAGCGGTCCTCGACCACCAAGTCCGGATTGGCGGCGCGAAGCGTTGCCGCGGCAACGGTATCGGCCGGCCGGCGAAACCAGAAGGCAATGCCGTGATGCTTCGGCAGGTGGCCTTCGGGCGGCACAAGGGCGCCGACATGCTTGCGCAGGCTGGCGATACCATCGTCCTTACCGCCGGCGACGACGATCAACCCGCCTGATGCCACGTGCTCGATCGCTTCTGCGACGCGCACCTCGTTTTGTCCGCGATGGCGGCCAGCGAGCACTAGCGCCGCGTCGAAAGCCTTGCCTTCCACTTGCGGCGTGACGGTGAAGCCGGACGCCTGCAAGGCGCGAAAATGCGGCCTGAAGCCTTGGACGAGATGAAGCTTGGCATCGAAGCCTTCGAGCAAGCGAAAGCCGGGCTCGGCACCGAGAAAAAGAATACGTTCATCCTTTCGCGGCAGGGAAACGGTCCCGGCCTCGAAAGGATGGAAAAGCGTCTTCAGCGGCTCGGCGGACATTCACCACTCTTGAACTGCAAGGCTGTTGTTGAAATGCAAACGGGCGCGACCTTCCGGCGCGCCCGCTTCGATTGCTTTATGCGTTCGACGGAACGCAACCCCGCTTAGGCGGCGTTTTCTTCGCCTTCGCTCTTCTTATCGCGGGCGATTTCCTTGCCGGTGGCCTGGTCGACGACCTTCATCGACAGGCGGACCTTGCCGCGCTCGTCGAAGCCCATCAGCTTGACCCAGACCTTGTCGCCTTCCTTGACCACATCGGAGGTCTTGGCGACGCGATCATTGGCGAGCTGCGAGATGTGGACGAGGCCGTCACGCGGACCGAAGAAGTTGACGAAAGCGCCGAAGTCGGCGGTCTTGACGACCGTGCCTTCGTAGATTTCACCGACTTCCGGCTCGGCGACGATGGTGTGGATCCACTTCTTCGCCGCCTCGATTTCCTTGGCGTTGGCCGAAGCGATCTTGACCGTGCCGTCATCCTCGATGTTGATCTTGGCGCCGGTCTTTTCGACGATCTCGCGGATGACCTTGCCGCCCGAGCCGATCACGTCGCGGATCTTGTCGGTCGGGATGTGCATGACCTCGATGCGCGGCGCGAACTCGCCGAGCTCGGCACGCGCGCCGGACAGCGCATGGGCCATTTCGCCGAGAATGTGCTGACGGCCATCCTTGGCCTGGTCGAGGGCGATCTTCATGATCTCTTCGGTGATGCCCTCGATCTTGATGTCCATCTGCAGCGAGGTGATGCCGTAGGCGGTGCCGGCAACCTTGAAATCCATGTCGCCGAGGTGGTCCTCGTCGCCGAGGATATCGGAGAGCACGGCGAAGCGCTCGCCTTCCTTGATCAGGCCCATCGCAATGCCGGCGACCGGCTTGGCCAGCGGCACACCGGCATCCATCAGCGCCAGCGAGGTGCCGCAGACGGTAGCCATCGAGGACGAGCCGTTGGACTCGGTGATCTCCGAAACGACGCGCAACGTATAGGGGAACTGGTCGGCGGTCGGCAGCATCGGCCGGATGGCGCGCCAGGCGAGCTTGCCGTGGCCGATTTCGCGGCGGCCGGGCGAACCCATACGGCCCGTTTCACCGACCGAATAGGGAGGGAAATTGTAGTGCAGGAGGAACTTCTCCTTGTACATGCCGGTCAGCGAATCGACATACTGCTCGTCCTCGCCGGTGCCGAGCGTGGCGACGACCAGCGCCTGGGTCTCGCCGCGAGTGAACAGCGCCGAGCCGTGTGTGCGCGGCAGGACGCCGACTTCCGAGACGATCTTGCGGACCGTCTTCAGGTCGCGGCCGTCGATGCGCGAGCCGGTGTCGAGGATGTTCCAGCGCACGACCTTGGCCTGGAGTTCCTTGAACACGGTGCCGATCTGTTCGGACGTGTATTTGGCCTCTTCGCCTTCTGCCGGCGCAAACGCGGCCTTGACCTTCGCCTTGACGGCGTCGACGGCGGCATAGCGCTTCTGCTTGTCGGTGATCTTGTAGGCATCGCGAAGCTCGCCTTCGACGATCTTGAGCATCTCGGCTTCAAGCGCGGAATAGTCCGGCGCGGTGAAATCGCGCGGGTCCTTGGCGGCGACTTCGGCCAGCTTGATGATCGCGTCGATCACCGGCTGGAAGCCCCTGTGGCCGAACATCACGGCGCCGAGCATCAGATCCTCGCCGAGTTCCTTGGCTTCGGACTCGACCATCAGCACGGCGTCGGCGGTGCCGGCGACGACCAGGTCGAGCTTCGATTCCTGCATCTCGTCGACATGCGGGTTGAGCACGTATTCGCCGTTAATGTAGCCAACGCGGGCGCCACCAACCGGGCCCATGAACGGCACGCCGGACAAGGTCAGTGCGGCGGAGGTGGCGACGATCGACAGGATGTCCGGATCATTTTCGAGATCGTGCTGGACGACGGTGACAACGATCTGGGTGTCGTTCTTGTAGCCTTCGGCGAAGAGCGGGCGGATCGGGCGGTCAATCAGGCGGGAAACCAGCGTTTCCTTCTCGCTCGGACGGCCTTCACGCTTGAAATAGCCACCCGGGATCTTGCCGGCGGCGTAAGTCTTTTCCTGGTAGTTGACCGTCAGGGGAAAGAAATCGAGGCCGGGCTTCGGCTCTTTCATCGAGACGACGGTGGCGAGAACCTTGGTTTCGCCATAGGTGGCCAGCACCGCGCCGTCAGCCTGACGTGCGATCTTGCCGGTTTCGAGAATGAGCGGACGGCCGCCCCATTCGATTTCCACTTTGTGGTAATTGAACATATCTTGTCCTTCGTATGCGGAAAGGGCCGCGCCGTTGCAGCGTGCGCGGATGCCCCTTTCCCTTGGCTTCCTTTCTCGGGCAGCCACGGGCAAGACAACGGGAAGCTCGGCTATTCGGCGCATTTGCCGCGCGAGCGTCCTGCAATCCTGCCCCATGACCGTCCATGGGCGGTTTCGAGTGGCCCTCTGCTGTTTCGAAACCGGGTTGGCCAATCGATCCGACTGGCCTTGCGCGTGAACCCGAAAACCAGGTTTTCGGAAAGTATCCTGCGCAAATCTAAAACTTCAGAGCGTCCTTTGCGCATCCAAACCGGTGCGCGGCGCTCTGCTTTCTTCATTGGAGCCTTGGATGATCCGATGCTCCAATGCGCGACCGGCGGGCTCTCGAAAGAACCCGCCGGTCAATTCGTCAACGGCGCAGACCGAGCTTCTCGATCAGCGTCTGATAGCGCGCGTCGTCCTTGCGCTTGAGATAATCAAGCAGGCTGCGGCGCTGGGAAACGAGAGCGAGCAGGCCACGGCGGGAATGGTTATCCTTCTTGTGGTCCTTGAAATGATCGGTCAGGTTCTTGATGCGCTCGGAAAGGATGGCCACCTGGACTTCCGGAGACCCGGTATCGCCCTTGGCGGTTGCGAATTCGCCCATCAATTCCTTCTTGCGTTCGGCAGTAATCGACATCGTGTTTTTCCTTGTCTGTTTGAGGAAACGGGACGCCCTCAGCCGGGATGTCGTCCAGCAGGGGCCGGTGCAAGCAACGCGTCAAAGCGCGAAGCTGCGGCGCATATAGTGCAATTCCGACAAAAAGGCCAGCCCAATTCACAAGCCGGCTTTTTGCTGCATAAACGGGCACTTCCGCATGGTCAGAGCCATTTCTTCCATTTGAAGTATGCGTAGAGCCCGACCGCAACAATCGCCATGAAGACGAGCGACAGGGGATAGCCGTAATAGGCTTTCAGCTCCGGCATGTTCCAGGGCGAGGTGTCGGGGTCGAAATTCATGCCCCATACGCCGACGAGAAAGGTGAGCGGCATGAAGATCACCGAGACGATGGTCAAATAGCTGATGACGTCGTTGGTGCGCGCCTGGCTGAGCGACAGGTGCATCTCGATCAGGCCGGTCAGCATATCGCGCTGGGTTTCGACCAGTTCGATCAATCGCAGCGAATGATCCAGCGTGTCGTTCAGGAATAATTTGGTTTCGGCCTTCACATAAGAGACGTCGTTGCGGATCATGGTCGCCAGCGCGTCGCGCATCGGCCAAAGCACGCCCTTCAGCACATTGGCGTCGCGCCGCAATTCGTGAAGCTGCCGCATCTGGTGCTTGTGCGCCTGGTTCAGCATCTGGTCCTCGATGCTGTCGACCAATTCGCCGGCAGCCTCGATCGGCGGGAAATAGCTGTCGACGATGGCGTCGATCAAAGCATAGGCGAGATAGTCGGCGCCGCGCGAGCGCAAGCGGTTGGGCACCGAGCTCGCGATCCGCTTGCGCACGGGATCGAACGGGTCGCCTTCGCGCTCCTGGAAGGTGACGACGAAGTTCTTGCCGAAGAAGACGGCGATCTGTTCGTAACGATGGGCGGTGACATCGTCGATCATCCTGACGACGACAAAGGCATGGTCCTCGAAGAAATCCACCTTGGGCCGCTGACCGGTGTTGACGACATCTTCCAGCGCCAGCGGATGCAGGTTGAAGATCCCGCCGATCTCCTCGATCAGCTGGATGTTGGCGAGGCCGGTGCAGTCGAGCCAGATGATCGGCCAATTGTGGCAATGAGTGTTGACGTCGTCGATGCTGGCATTGTCGATCGTCTTGAACTTCTCAGGCGAGATCAATGTCAGCCTGAGCTCGGAGCGGCGCGCCGCCGGGTCGGCGATCAGCGTGCCCGGCGAAGCCCCGACCGGTGGCCGCCGTGTTTTGAGCGCCGCTCGCTTGTTGACCGTGTCAGCCTTTGCCATGTGCCCCCTCGAGTGCAGCGTCGAACGGCACTACAGCACAGCGCATCTTTTCGGACGACAAACGACGCCGTAGCCCTGTTGATTTAGCGCATGATCCTTTCCCAAAATAGAATCCGGTTTGGAGATCATGCGCCGGGCGACAGCTGTTACCCGACAAAGACCCGCTTTGGCTTGAACATGCCTTGCTCGATGGCGCCGATGGCGACCAGCTTGCCGCGCGCGGTGGCGCAGGCCTCCTCAGCTTCTACCGGCGCGTCACGGCCGCGAATGATGACCGGATTGCCGAGGCGGATTTTGGTTGCCGCATCGTCGCTGATCGCAACCTGCGGCAAGCATTCGAGCGCCGCGGCGGTGTCGACCAGAAGTGCATCGATGGCACCGAAGTCGATCGGCGCGTCCGCTGCTTGCGAAGCGTCCTCGCTCTGTTCGCCGAAGCGGGCGGCCTCCAGCTCGGCCAAGGTGACGAAATCTTCCTGCGTGAACGGCTCGACCTCGACCCGCCGCAGCTCGGCGATGTGACCAAAACAGCCAAGGTCGCGCCCCATGTCGCGCGCCAGCGAGCGGACATAGGTGCCCTTGCCGCATTCGACCTCGAAGATGGTGCGATCGGCCATGTGCTCGACCAGGTCGAGCCGGCCGATCTCGACCTCGCGTGCCGGAATGTCGACCGTCTCGCCGTCGCGGGCAAGGTCGTAGGCGCGCTCGCCGGCGATCTTGATCGCTGAGAATTGCGGCGGTGTCTGCATGATCACGCCGGTATATTTCGAAAGCAGCGCCAGCACTTCGGATTCCGCCGGACGGAGGTCTGAGCTTTTGGTCGCCGCGCCTTCGAGGTCGTCGGTCGAACGCTCCTCGCCCCAGGCGACGGTGAAGCGGTAGACCTTGGCGCCGTCCTGGACGTAAGGCACAGTCTTCGTCGCCTCGCCAAGCGCGATCGGCAGCATGCCCGACGCCAGCGGGTCGAGCGTGCCGGCATGGCCGGCCTTTTCCGCCAGGAACAGCCATTTGATCTTGGAGACGGCTTCGGTCGAGCCCATGCCGACCGGCTTGTCCAGTACCAGCCAGCCCGAGATCGGCCGGCCCTTCTTCTTGCCGCGACGCGCCACTATTCGCTGTCCTTCCGGTCGTCTTTGTCTTTGTCTTTGTCGTCGGCGCTGAGATCGCGCGCCACTTCGGGCGAGTGCAGCAATTCGTTGATCTTCTGGAAATTATCGTAGCTGGTATCGAGCCGGAAGCGGAATTCCGGCATGTACTTCATCTGCCGCAGCGCGCCGGAGACGCGGCCGCGGACGAACTTGGCATGCTTGTTGAGCGCTTCGACCACCGCACCGGCATCCTTGGCGCCGAGCGGCGAGACGAAGGCGGTGGCGATCTTCAGATCGGGCGACATGCGCACTTCGGAGACCGAGACCACTGTGTTCTCGATCAGCGGATCGAGGATATCGCCGCGCTGCAAGGTTTCGGATAGCGCATGGCGCACCTGCTCTCCGACTCGCAGCATGCGCTGGGATGGGCCTGACGGGGTCGAACGGGGCATTTTCCTCGGTCCTGAAATCGTGAAGCGCGGGATGGGACCGCGCCACATGTCTCATATGGTTTGGGCGGCGGCCTTTCGACCACCGCCCGGTCTCAATAGATGCTCGAACTCAAGACGCTCGAACTCAGAGCGTCCTGGTTACCATCTCGACGCGGAAGCACTCGATGACGTCACCGACGCGCATGTCCTCGTAGTTCTGGAAGGCCATGCCGCATTCCTGACCGCCCGGAACTTCCGAAACCTCGTCCTTGAAGCGCTTCAGGGTCTTCAGCGTGCCTTCGTGGATGACGACGTTGTCGCGGATCAGGCGCACGCCCGCACCACGCTCGACCTTGCCTTCGGTGACACGGCAGCCGGCGATCTTGCCGACCTTGGTGATGTCGAAGATCTCGAGGATCTCGGCATTGCCGATGAAGGTCTCGCGACGCTCCGGTGATAGCAGGCCGGAGAGCGCCGCCTTAACGTCATCGACGAGATTGTAGATGATCGAATAGTAGCGGATCTCGATGCCTGCCGCAGCCGCGGCCGCACGCGCCTGCACATTGGCACGAACGTTGAAGCCGATGATCGCAGCCCCCGAGGTCTCCGCCAGCGACACGTCGCTTTCGGTGATGCCGCCGGCGCCCGCATGGACGATGGGGGCGCGCACCTCGTCGGTGCCGAGATTGTCGAGCGCCGCGTTGATCGCCTCGATCGAGCCCTGCACGTCGCCCTTGATGACCAGCGGGAATTCCTTCAATCCGCTGGTCTGCAATTGCGACATCATCTGTTCAAGCGAGCCGCGCTGGCCGGCATGCCTGGCCACCGCCTTCTCGCGCGCCAGACGTTGGCGATATTCGGTGATCTCGCGGGCGCGGGCTTCGTTGTTGACAACGGCGAAGCGGTCGCCGGCCAGCGGCGTACCTTGCAGACCGAGGACTTCCACCGGCATTGCCGGCGGCGCTTCCTTGACCTGATCGCCGCGATCGTTGACCAGCGCGCGCACCCGGCCCCACTCGTTGCCGGCGACGAGAATGTCGCCCGGCATCAGCGTGCCGGTCTGCACCAGCACGGTTGCGACTGGGCCGCGGCCCTTGTCGAGCTGGGCTTCGATGACAACGCCTTCGGCGGTGCGGTCCGGATTGGCCTTCAGGTCGAGGATTTCGGCCTGCAGCAGGATCGCTTCGAGCAACTTGTCGAGATTGATGCCCTTGGTCGCCGACACCTCGACATCCAGCACCTCGCCGCCCATGGATTCGACGAACACCTCATGGCGCAGCAGTTCCGAGCGCACCTTCTGCGGGTCGGCGTCGTGCTTGTCGATCTTGTTGATCGCCACGATGATCGGAACGCCGGCCGCCTTGGCGTGGTTGATCGATTCGATCGTCTGCGGCATCACGCTGTCATCGGCCGCCACCACCAGGATGGCGATATCGGTCGCCTGGGCACCGCGGGCACGCATCGCCGTGAAGGCGGCGTGGCCGGGCGTGTCGATGAAGGTAATCTTGTTACCGTTCTTCTCGACCTGATAGGCGCCGATATGCTGCGTAATGCCACCGGCTTCGCCGGACACCACGTTGGCATTTCGGATGGCATCGAGCAACGAGGTCTTGCCGTGATCGACATGGCCCATGATGGTTACCACCGGCGGACGCGGCTGCAGGTCCTCGGGACGATCGGCGATGTTGAACAAGCCCTCTTCGATGTCGGACTCGGCGACGCGGCGGACCGTGTGGCCAAATTCGGTCGCGACGAGTTCGGCCGTGTCGGCGTCGATGACGTCGCCAGGCTTCAGGATCTGGCCCTGCTTCATGAAGAACTTGACCACGTCGACAGCGCGCTCGGACATGCGCTGCGCCAGCTCCTGGATGGTGATGGTTTCGGGCAGGATCACTTCACGCATGACTTTCTCGCGTGGCTCATTATGCAACGCGCGCTTGAATTTCTCCTGACGGCGGCGCATCGACGACAGCGAGCGGGCGCGCGCATCCTCGTCGGAAAGCGCCGAATTCAGCGTCAGCTTGCCGCGGCGGCGGTCTTCCTCGCCCTTGGTCGGTTTGGCCGGACGCGCCACTTCGGGCGTGACCAGACGGCGCACTGGTGCGCCGGCACCGGTCCGCTTCGGCTTGACCTCTTCCTCGTCATCGACTGTCGCCAGTTCGGCGGCCAGCGGCGCACGGCGGCGTGCCTCTTCCTCGGCACGGCGGCGGGATTCAGCCTCGGCTTGCAGCCGTGCCTCTTCCTCGGCCTGACGGCGAGCCGATTCCTCGCGCTCGCGGCGGCGGCGCTCCTCGTCCTCGCTGCGGCGCTTGGCCTCCTCGATGGCGCGTTGGCGATCCTCGACGTCACGGACCTTCGAGCCCTCGAGAGCGCGGCGGCGTGCTTCCATTTCCTGGCGCGACAACTCGTTCAGCACCATGCCGCCGCGTTCGACCGGCGGCGGAGGCGGCGGCGCCTTGGGGGCTTCCTGCACGGCAGGCGCTGCCGCGACCGGCTTCGGCGTGAAGACGGACACAGGCGCTGCCGCCGGCTCCGGCTTGTCGCCGGGCAGCGAGAACTTGCGCTTCTTGGTCTCGACAACCACCGATTTGGTGCGGCCGTGCGAGAAGTTCTGGCGCACCGTGCCCTGTTCCATACCGGGGCGCTTCAGCGTCAAGGTCTTCTTCGGCGTAACACTCAGCGTCTTGTCGTCGCCCGATTTCGTATCGCTCATTCCATATCCTCTGCGGCATCATCTTCGTCAGCAACGGCCGCAAGCATTGCCAGATCGTCCGGGGAACCGCCCCGATATCGGTCGAGCGCAACCATGCGCTTCTGGACCGCCCTGCCCGCGTCTCCCGCGAGAACGGCAGCATGTATCACATTTGTACCCCCCAATGCCAAGCTCAACTCGGCCTCGGAGAAAAGTTTGTAAGCGCGGATCGCAGGCCCGCCGAGGTGGACGGTTGCCCGTCGCGCCTGGCTTATCTTGCGGACGCCATCGTCGGAAGCCTCGGTCGCGTGGAGCACGAAAAGTGCAAGTCCGCCGCGCACGGCGCTCTCGACCTTAGTCGCTCCGAGCGCTATGGCGCCCGCCTTGCGGGCCAGGCCAAGCATGCCCAGAGCGGACCTGGAAAGCAGCGCGTCGACCATGCCGCCAAGATCGGCTGGCACGGTCACCTGCGCCTTAAAAGCACGGGCAAACAGGTTTTTCGCCGCTGCCTTGTCTATATGTAGGCGGTCGGCGGTCACCCAGCAACCGCGGCCGGGCAGGTTTCTCTTGATGTCCGGAACGACGGCCGAATCCGGGCCGACGACGAAACGGATCAGCTCATCCGGTTCGGCTTGCCTGCGGGTGACGATGCAGGTGCGATCGTTCATCTCGTCCAAGGGCGGGTTCGGTGCGATGCGGTTTCACCTCACGCACCGACGGTTTCGTCAGCCGGCACGCCCTCGGCGGCAAGCTCGTCTTCGGTGATCCAGCCAGCCTTCAGGCGAGCGGCCAAGACCATTTGCTCGGCATCGGCGCGCGACACGCCGTGGTTGGCGAGCACACCCGGGAATACCTTCGTCTCGCCGTCCTTGCGTTCCTTCCAGCCGGTCAGGTCGTCGGCGGCGTAGCCGGCGAAATCCTCGATCGTCTTCACGCCGTCCTCGCCGAGCGTCACCATCATGGCGGTGGTGATGCCGGGAATCTCGCGCAGCTCGTCCTCAACGCCGAGCGCCTTGCGCTTCTCGTCATGCTCGGCTTCGATCTTCTCCAGATATTCGCGGGCGCGGGTCTGGATCTCCGAAGCCGTGTCCTCGTCGAAGCCGTCGATCGACGCGATTTCGCCGGAATCGACATACGCGACCTCCTCGACGCTGGTGAAGCCTTCGGAAGCGAGCACCTGGCCGACCATCTCGTCGACGTCGAGGGCTTCCATGAACAGCGACGACCGTTCAACGAATTCCTTCTGGCGCCGTTCGCTCTCTTCCTGCTCGGTCAGGATGTCGATATCCCAGCCGGTGAGCTGCGAGGCAAGACGGACGTTCTGGCCGCGGCGACCGATGGCCAGCGACAGCTGGTCGTCGGGGACGACGACCTCGATGCGCTCGGCATCCTCGTCGAGCACGACCTTGGCGACTTCCGCCGGCTGCAATGCATTGACGATGAAGGACGCGGCCGAGGGCGACCACGGAATGATGTCGATCTTCTCGCCCTGCAATTCGCCGACGACCGCCTGGACGCGGCTGCCGCGCATGCCGACGCAGGCACCGACCGGATCGATGGAGCTGTCACGGGAGATGACAGCGATCTTGGCGCGCGAACCCGGATCGCGGGCGACCGACTTGATCTCGATGATACCGTCGTAGATTTCCGGCACTTCCATGGTGAACAGTTTCGCCATGAACTGCGGATGGGTGCGCGACAGGAATATCTGCGGGCCGCGTTGTTCGCGGCGCACGTCATAGACGTAGGCGCGGACGCGATCGCCATATTTATAGTTTTCGCGCGGGATCAGCTCGTCCCGGCGGATAATCGCCTCGCCGCGGCCGAGATCGACGATGACGTTGCCGTATTCGACACGCTTGACGGTGCCGTTGACGATCTCGCCGATACGGTCCTTGTACTCGTCATATTGCCGGTCGCGCTCGGCCTCGCGCACCTTCTGCACGATGACCTGCTTGGCCGACTGGGCGGCGATGCGGCCGAAATCCATCGGCGGCAGCTGTTCGGCGATGAAATCGCCGAGCTGGGCGTCCGGATTGCGCTCGCGCGCCGAGGAAATGGCAATCTGCGTCGCGTAGTCGTCGACCTTCTCGACCACTTCCATCAGCCGCTGCAGCTTCATCTCGCCGGTATTCGGATTGATATCGGCCCGGATATTGGTTTCCTGGCCGTAGCGCGAGCGCGCGGCCTTCTGGATCGCATCGGCCATAGCGGCGATGACGATCGACTTGTCGATCGACTTTTCACGCGCGACCGCATCGGCGATCTGCAGCAGTTCAAGCCTGTTGGCGCTTACAACCATCTTCTTTCTCCCGAGCTTGTTGCCGACCTTACGGCCGGCAGCCCAATCACATTTCCTGTTCGGTTTCGTCTTCCGCACCCTCTGGTGCGTCTTCGGGTTCGCCGCGGCGTTTTCTGGCTTCCTTGCGCGCCCGGTTATCCTTCGACAGCGCATCGCGGATAAGATCATCGGTCAGAACCAGCCGCGCTTCGGCAATCGCATCGTAGGGAACACGCACCGTCGGCTCCTCGCCGTAAGCGGCCTTGTCGCGCTCGATCAGCACACCGTCCGCGTCGCTTTCGGCGATCTTGCCCTTGAAGCGCTTGCGGTCGGCGACGAGAACCGACGTTTCCATCTTCACCAGATGGCCGGTCCAGGCTGCAAAGTCCGATTTGCGGACCAGCGGCCTGTCGATGCCCGGCGACGACACTTCGAGATGATAAGCCTTCTCGATCGGATCATCGACATCGAGCGCCGGCGATACTGCCCGGCTGACCTCTTCACAATCCTCGACAGTCATCGTGCCGTCCTCGCGCTCGGCCATGATCTGCAGCGTCAGCCCGTTCTGGCCCGACAGATGCACACGTACCAAGCGGAAACCGATGGCGCGCAGTACCGGCTGAACGATCAGGGCGATGCGCGCATCGATGCCGCTTTCGCGGATGATGCGGTCGTCGCCTTCGCTTGCCGTCACTGTCATTCGGTCCCTGTCGTTCGATTCCTGCTTGGCCGGCAGGTAATAAAAAAGAGCGGGACCGGGTGGACCCACTCTTCGTCATACCGACCAAGAATTTGAAGCTGATATAGACGATCGTGGCCGTCGTTTCAAGCCCGTCGTGCATGACGGCAAGGCTCCGAGTCCGCAGCGCTGCGCCAAATGCATGGCGCCCATGCAGTAATCCTCCTTTGAGCACCGGCAACGCACGACTATCTATGTTGCATTGCACAATTGGAGCGCTCACTACGCTCGGAAGGATCCGATCATGAACAATCGTGGATTTTTTTCAGCCATAGGCGACTTTTTTAGCGTGTTTGGCAGCGCCGTAGCAGCGTCGCGTGCTGTGGAAAACGGTCGCAAGCCGCGTGCGAATGATCTGCGCAATCTGGGCATGGAGCCGGCAGCCTTCGATAAAATCCGCCGCTTCTAAGCCAAGTGAACAGGAGAGCCTTCGGCCGCTCAGCTCGGACTTCCTGCTATTTCCGCACAAAGGTGAGATAGGCGGGCCGTCGGCCCTCGCGAATGGCCTTGGCCTCATAGCGCGTCCCCGGCCAGCCATCATAGGGCCGACGCCAGTCGGCTGCTTCGTTTGCCTGCCACGTGAAGGCGCCATGCGCCCGGCAATGCAGCAGCGTCCAGTTCACATAGCTGTCGATGTCTGACGCAAAGTGGAACTTTCCGCCGTGCTTCAAGACGCGCGCGAAGCGGTCGAGATTGACCGGGCTGACGAAGCGCCGCTTCCAGTGCTTCTTCTTCGGCCACGGATCCGGGTAGAGAAGGTCGATGCCGTCAAGCGAAGCCTGCGGCAGCCAGTCAAGCAGGCGTGTGGCGTCGTCGTCATAGACGCGCAGATTAGCAAGCGGCCGCTCCCGGACCGCCATCATCATCTTGGCCATGCCGTTGACGAAAGGCTCGACGCCGATAAAGCCGGTCGCCTGGCTGGCCGTGGCACGGTGCAGAAGATGTTCGCCGCCGCCAAAACCGATTTCGAGCTGGACAGCGGAAACTTCGGCTTCGAAAAGGCTGCGCAGATCGGCTGGCGGTTCAACCGTCAGATCGAGCCTGTAGGCGGCGAAGCCGCTCTCCAGCGCCGCCGCCTGCTGCGGTCGGATGGTCTTGCCGCGCCGGCGACCGAAAAACGCCTCGGTCGCACGGCTTGGCCGGTCCTTCGGGTCCATAGGCGCCGTTGTTAGGCGGCGACTGCTTCGGCGACCGGTTCGGCGAGAGCGTCCTTGAGCGCCTTGGCGAGATCGGTCTTCTCCCAGGAGAAGGATCCGTCGCGGCCGGCCTTGCGGCCAAAATGGCCGTAGGACGACGTCTTGGCATAGATCGGCTTGTTGAGATCGAGGTGGCGGCGGATGCCGGACGGCGATAGGTCCATCACAGTGCGCAGTGCACGCTCGAGCTTTGCCTCGTCGACCTTGCCGGTGCCGTGGAGGTCGACGTAGATCGACAGCGGCTGGGCGACACCGATCGCATAGGAAAGCTGGATAGTGCAGCGATCGGCAAGCTTCGCGGCAACCACGTTCTTGGCGAGATAGCGCGCCGCATAGGCGGCCGAGCGGTCGACCTTGGTGGTGTCCTTGCCGGAGAAGGCGCCGCCGCCATGGGGCGCAGCCCCACCATAGGTGTCGACGATGATCTTGCGGCCGGTCAGGCCGGCGTCGCCGTCAGGTCCGCCGATGACGAACTTGCCAGTCGGGTTGATGTACCAATTGCAATTGTCGGCGATCTTCAGGTCGCCTAGTGCTTCGCGGATATAGGGCTCGACGACGTTGCGCACCTTCTTCGAATCCCACGTCTCATCGAGATGTTGGGTCGACAGCACGATCTGCGTCACTTCCGCCGCTTTGCCGTCGACATAGCGGACTGTCACCTGGCTCTTGGCATCCGGCCCGAGCCTGCCGGCATCACCGCTGCCCTCATGGCGCGCAGCGGCCAGCAATTCGAGGATCTTGTGGCTGTAATAGATCGGCGCCGGCATCAGGTCCGGCGTTTCGCGGCAGGCATAGCCAAACATGATGCCCTGGTCGCCGGCTCCTTCCTCGCCTTGCCGGTCGGAAGCGTTGTCGACGCCTTGGCCGATATCCGGTGATTGGCCGTGCAGCAGGACCTCGATCTTGGCCGTCTTCCAGTGGAAGCCGGCCTGCTCGTAGCCGATTTCGCGGATTGCCTTGCGGGCGACCGACTTGAACTTGGCCGGGTTGACAATCGGATGACCGGCCGCATCCTTCAGGACGTTGCCCTCCTTGTCCTTCTTGAGCAGCGTCTCGGGGACGCGCACTTCACCGGCGATGACAACGCGATTGGTCGTCGCGAGCGTCTCGCAGGCGACGCGGACTTTCCACGGGTCCATGCCGGTCTTTCTAGCCTCGCGGTAGACGAGATCGACAATCTCGTCGGAGATACGATCGCAGACCTTGTCGGGATGGCCCTCGGCAACGGATTCCGAGGTGAAGAAATAATTGTGCCGCGTCACGGGTGTCCCCTCTTGAAAAAATATCGGCAGGCCGCCGATTTTGGCGCGCCAGTTGTTAACGGTGCCGGGCGCCGCTCGTCAAGTCGTGCAGCCGTTCTGGCATGAATTTTGACGTTATTATCTTTGCGTCCAGAAGACGGCGGCAGGGCGCACTACCCTCATCTCTTGCACTCACAGGCTGAAGAGAACGGTTTCGTGGAAGCATGTCGAGCAAAATCGATCCGCGCGTCGGCGCATCTGCGGAATGCACATCCCACGGTGCACTCAGCCACGAGAAATTGCATGCCCGGCTACGGCCAGTCAATCGACCTCGTCGGCGGAGAGCGACTTCACAAGCTCGATGATCTTGCGACGCACTTTCACGTCGGCGATCTTGACGAAGGCGCGGTTCAGCTGGAGGCCTTCCGGGCTGCCGCAGAATTCGACGGCGGAGGTCATCGACGCATCCTCGGCAAATCCACGGTTGCCCACGGCCTCCTGACCGGGCGCATCCTCGAAAAAGAAGGCGACGGGAACGCCGAGTATCGAGGCGATTGCCTGCAAACGACTGGCGCCGACGCGATTGGTGCCTTTTTCGTACTTTTGGATCTGCTGGAACGTTATGCCGAGGTTTTCGCCCAGTTTTTCCTGACTCATTCCCAGCATATTGCGGCGAAGCCGGATGCGGCTTCCGACGTGGATGTCGATCGGATTCGGCTTTTTCTTGTTTTCTTCTGTCATTTTTTCCTCGCCGAATTTTTCCGGCTTTTTCTATTTTGCTGCCCAAACGACGCCGCGGCCCGTGCCCCAACAGAACGACCTTATCGACTTCGAGAATTTTCAGGCGCTTACAGTATGAGTTTCTAATGTGTCGGCTGTCAATTCGCCCGTAGCCTTTGCCTTACGTTCAAAATGCATGCCGCAACGGCAAGCAAAAACATGATCAGCATTCCGTTAATGCGTCGTTGGCCGGAGGAAACGATGGCTTGGTTGGAGATCGGCACACGCACATCGATGGCGCCGCGTGCGTCGATAGCCAGCGCGTCGACGATGCGTCCTTGCGGGTCGACAACGGCCGAAATGCCGTTATTGGCCGCGCGCAACAGGGGCACCCCATTCTCCACCGCCCGGATCTGCGCCTGCCTGAAGTGCTGGTACGGCCCTGGCGTGTCGCCGAACCAGGCGTCATTGGTGACGTTCACAATAAGCTCGGCTGACGTAGCGTCAACCGCGACCAGATCGGGAAAGATGACCTCATAGCAAATAAACGGCAGCGCCCGGATGCCGCCGGGCAGCGTGATCGGGTGCCGCTCATTGCCGGCCGCGAAGGTCATTGGGCCGGCGACAAGCTGCTCAAGCCCGAAGCGGCCGAGCAGATCGGCGAAAGGCAGGTATTCACCAAACGGTACCAGATGAACCTTGTCGACGGCATCGACGATTTCGCCCCTTTCGTCGATCGCCACGACCGAGTTGTAGTAACGGCTTCCGGTCGCCGAGCCGCCTTCCTCGCGAACGACGCCGGCGACCAGCATCTGGCCATCGCCGAGCATCTCTCCGATGGCAGGCAAGGCATCCGGACGTTCGGTGAACAGAAACGGCACGGAGGTCTCCGGCCACAGGATCAATTGCGGCCTGTCATGGCCGGGTTCCGGCGCTTTGGCCGAAAGCCCCATCATGGTGGCGAAGATGCGGTCACGCACCGAGGCATCCCATTTTTCCGTGAGGTCGACGGCAGGCTGCACGATACGGACGTCGAGGCTGCGGGCGGCCGGCTTTTCGGGGGCGGCGAGCCTGATATAGCCGAAGCCGGCATGGGCAACGACCAGAACGACAAGCAATGCCACGCCGAGGCGAAGATGCCGGCGCGCCGCAAGCAGGGCCGGCAGTGCAAAGACGAAGACTGCAAGCGCATTCATGCCGATCATGCCGGTCACCGACACGCTCTGCATCAGCAAAGGCACCGGCATCGCCGCATAGCCGACGGCATTCCAGGGAAAGCCGGTGAACAGGAAGCCGCGCAACCATTCCGCCAGCGCAAAGCCGAAGGCGAGCGCGGCGATGCGGCCGATGTCATTGCTCCACAACAGCCGGGCAACCACGGCGGCGAAGCCATAGAAGAAGGCCAGCGCGAGGGGGATGCCAACCACCGCGAACGGCAAGGCCCAGGCGAAGCTGTCGGCCTCGACCAGAAGCGCCGAGCCAACCCACCACAGACCGGCAAGAAAGTAGCCGAAACCGAACCACCAGCCGATGGCGAAAGCCGGCAGCAAGCGTCGCAGAAAACCGTCCGAGGCTTCGCCGGTCGCGCCATCGAGAAGCCACACCAGCAGCGGGAACGAAACGAAACAGACGGCGAAGAAATCGTAAGGCGCCTGAGCGAGAACCGCCAGCGCGCCGGCAAGAAACGCCACCAGCGCGCGCCGCCAGCCCCAAAGCAGAATTATCCGGCCGGCCTGGCGCTCCATCTATGCTTCCGAGTCGTGCGAATCAGGAAGCAAGATTTATCAGGCCGCGGCCTTGGCTCCAAACCGGATAAGAGCGAACAAGTCCGCTCATAGCTATCGATGCCAGCCTTCGATCTTCAGTCCGCCCAGCCGCTCAGCCTCTTCGCGTGGGACGGAGCGGACAGTCTGGGAAAAGGTCCAGACATGGCCTTCAGGATCGCGCGCCCTGTACTGCCGTTCACAGTAGAACTGGTCGGCAGGCTCCTCGACGATCTCGGCTCCCGCCGCCCTTGCACGATCACAGTGGGCATCTATCCCGTCCTTGAGGCACGCATAGACCGACTGCGTGTTCTTGCCTGCAACTGAAGCCGGGCTGGCTATATGGTCGGCCCATTCGGAATCGATGATGATATAGCCGTCGCCGAACCGCATCTCGGAATGGACGAGCCTGCCATCGGTATCGCTGACCACCATGCTCGGCTCGAAGCCGAAAGCCTTTTCAAGCCATGTCAATGCGGCCCGCGGATCCTGGTAGAAGACGCCGGAGCCCAGTGTCGAGTGCTTGAACGGGTCCTCAATCGGCATCGGGCGAGCCGCGTCTTTCAAGCCTGCTCGGTGCGGGCGGCGCGGCGGCGGCGCTCGCCCTTCAGGGTTTCGACTATGCGCACGCGCTTGACGCGGCGTGGGTCGGCGTCGAGCACATGGAACTCGAAGCCGGGTATGGCCTGCACCACTTCGCCGCGCGCCGGCACCCGGCCAAGCGTGTTGAAGATCATGCCGCCGATCGTGTCGACATATTCGCCGTGCTCGCCGGCGGCGAAATCCTCGCCGATCATCTTGGCGACATCGTCGATCTCGGCCTTGCCGTCGACGATGAAGACGCCTTCGCCGGCCTGGGTGATCATCGGCTCGTCGTCGTCGTGCTCGTCCTCGATGTCGCCGACCACCATCTCGACGATATCCTCGAGCGAGACGAGGCCGTCGGTGCCGCCATATTCGTCGATGACCAGCGCCATCTGGGTGCGCGTCGTCTGCATCCGCCCCATCAGGTCGGAGGCGAGCATCGACGGCGGCACGAACAGCACCGGTCGGATCAGGTTGAGATCGCCGATGGTGCGCGCCAGATCGACCTGGGCGAGATCGAGAACCGTTGCGACCGCGGTTTTCCTGGTCGTCCTGCCCTTTCGGACGCGGGCGACCTTGGTGATGTGCGCCAGCACGTCGCGGATATGGACCATGCCGCGCGGGTCGTCGAGCGTCTCCGAATAGACCGGCATGCGGGAATGGCCGGACTGTTCGAAGAGCCCCAGAAGATCACCCAGCTTCGTGGTGATCTCGACCGCCTCGATGTCGGCGCGCGGCACCATGACGTCCTCGACGCGCACTTCGCGCAGACGCAGGATATTGTTGAGCATGGCGCGTTCGCCGGGCGAGAAGGATTCCGCATCGCTCGCCGTTTCGGCAAGCGCACCGGCAATCTCCTCGCGCAGGCTGGTGCCGTTGCGGTGCCTGAAAAGCCCGAGCACGCGATCGAACAGGGAAGGACCGGCAGGCGATGCCTCGCTGGCGAAGCTGCCGGTCGTGGTACTCGGACTCGAGCCCTCTTCCGTCGTTTCGGAAGGCTTGATCGCACTGCCGGCATCGGGGCGGGCGGCAGTCTCTGGTTTGTCGTTCATCATCGTCCGGTCAATTGATCTTTTGTAATTACGTGTAGGGATCGGGAATGGCAAGCCTCGCAAGTGCTGCGCGCTCTGTCGCTTCCATCAGTTCCGCTTCGGCGTCGGTTTCGTGATCGTAGCCCAGCAAATGCAGCAGGCCATGGATAACGAGATGGGAGATATGGTCCTCGACCGGCTTGTCTTCCAGTGCCGCCTCGCGCGCGACCGTCTCGGCGGCCAGCACGATGTCGCCGAGCATCGGCGGCAGCGGCCCGCCCCGGGCAAACGGAAAAGCCGGAAAAGACAGGACGTTGGTCGGCTTGTCCTTGCCGCGCCAGCCGGCATTGAGCGTGCGGATATGGGCATCGTCGGAAAAGAGGATGCTGAGCTCGGAACGCCCGTCCGCACCGGTTTCGGCAAAGGCGGCCGAGACGGCATGGTCGACCAGCCGCGTCAGCGTCGTCTCGGCGGGCCAATCTCCGGCCTCGATCGCGATATCGATCTCGACGGGAAGCGGCCCCCCCGCCTTTTGCTCCTCAGCCATGCGGCCGCATAATCATATCAGCCTTCGACACCCAAGCCCCTGGCCAGCTTGCCGTCGCGGTCGTAGGCCTTGACGATCTCGGCGACCAGCGGATGCCTGACGACGTCGCCTTCGTTGAAGCGGACCGTCACCATGCCGGTGACGCCGTCGAGGATTCTCAGCGCCTCGACCAGGCCGGACTTGGTGTTTGGCGGCAGATCGATCTGGGTCGGATCGCCGGTGACGATCATGCGCGAGTTCTCGCCGAGCCGGGTCAGGAACATCTTCATCTGCATGGGCGTGGTGTTCTGCGCCTCGTCGAGGATGACGGCAGCGTGCGCCAGCGTACGGCCGCGCATGAACGCCAGCGGCGCGATCTCGATGACCTCGGCGGCAATCGCCCGCTCGACCTTGTCGGCCGGCATCATGTCGTAGAGCGCGTCATAGAGCGGCCGCAGATAAGGATCGACCTTCTCCTTCATGTCACCCGGCAGAAAGCCAAGCCGTTCGCCGGCCTCGACCGCGGGGCGCGACAGCACGATGCGTTCGACCATGCCGCGTTCGAGCAGCATTGCCGCATGTGCCACCGCCAGATAGGTCTTTCCGGTGCCGGCCGGGCCGATGCCGAAGACGAGTTCCGACCGCTCCAGCGCGCGCATATAGGCGTCCTGGTTCAGCGAGCGGGCATAGATCGTCTTCTTGCGCGTCGATATCTGGGCGGCAGACACCTTGCCCTTGCGCTCCAGTGTCGGCAGCGTCAGTTGGTCGTCGGCGGCGATCGCCATGCGCACAGCGCCGTCGACATCGGACTGGCCGATATCGGTGCCTTTCTGCAGAATTCCGTAAAGATTGTCCAAGGCGCGGCGTGCCTGCTCGGCCGCCGAGGAAGAGCCTTTGATGGTCAATTGATTGCCGCGCGAGCGGATGTCGACGCCGAGCTTCTGCTCGAGTCTGGCCAGATTCTCGTCGAATTGGCCGTAAAGGGCGCTGGCAAGCTTGTTGTTGTCGAAAGTCAGTACGATGTGCGCCATATCCGAGGCCCCCGAGGGTAGGTTCTGGGGCAGGTTCTTCACTTCAGCAGCGCTCAACCGTCTCTCCTCATCTGCCGAGACCTTCAGGCCAATTCGGCGAACAGGCTGTTGTAGCCCGTCTTCGTGATTCGTACCTGGATAATGTCACCGATTTCGCCGGCCATTTCATCAACAATAACCGGCTGCAGCCAGGGCGAGCGGCCAACCTTCTGACCGGCCTGGCGGCCCGGCTTTTCGATCAGCGTGTCGATGGTCCTGCCGATCAGGCTTGCGCCGAAATCCTGCTGCTGTTTCAGCAGTAGCGCCTGCAGCCGCTGCAGGCGCTCGTCCTTGACGGCCTCCGGCACGTGATCACTCATCTCGGCGCCCGGCGTGCCGGGGCGCAGCGAATATTTGAACGAAAAGGCCGAGGCATAGTTGACGTCTTGGACCAACTGCATGGTCGCCTCGAAATCGGCTTCCGTCTCGCCGGGAAAGCCGACGATAAAATCGCCCGACAGCGCAATGTCGTTCCGTGCGGCACGGATGCGGTCGATCAACGTCAGATAGTCCTTGGCCATATGTCTGCGGTTCATCGCCTTGAGTATGCGGTCGGAGCCGGATTGCACCGGTAAATGTAGATAGGGCATCAGCGTAGGCAAATCACGATGGGCGGCGATCAATTCATCGTCCATGTCGCGCGGATGACTGGTTGTGTAACGCAGACGCGCCAGGCCCGGAATCTCGGCCAGCCTGAACAGCAGCCGGCCAAGGCCCCATTCTGCGCCGTTTTCACCTCTTCCATGCCAGGCATTGACGTTCTGGCCGAGCAGCGTCACCTCGCGCACGCCGGCATCCGCCAGGCGCTCGGCCTCGGCGACGATCTGTGCCACCGGCCGCGAGACTTCCGAGCCGCGTGTGTAGGGCACGACACAGAAGGTGCAGAACTTGTCGCAGCCTTCCTGAACGGTCAAGAACGCCGTCACGCCGCGCCTGATCAGTTCGGCGCGCTTCGGCTGCGGCAGATGCTCGAACTTGTCCTCGACGGCATAGTCGGTCTCGACGATCTTTTCGCCGCTCCGCGCCCTCGCCAGCACACCGGGCAGCCGGTGGTAGGTCTGCGGGCCGATGACCAGATCGACGGCCGGCGAGCGGCGGATGATCTCGGCACCCTCGGCCTGTGCCACGCAGCCGGCGACGCCGACCAGCATTTCGCGCCCGGCCTTAGCACGTTCCGCCTTCAACTCACGGATGCGCCCAAGTTCCGAATAGACTTTTTCCGCCGCTTTCTCGCGGATGTGGCAGGTGTTGAGCAGCACCAGATCGGCCTCGCCGATAACGTCTGTCGCGGCATAGCCGTCGGCCGCCAGCGCATCGGTCATGCGCTGCGAATCGTAGACGTTCATCTGGCAGCCATAGGTCTTGACGAAGACCTTTCTGGTCGCGGCAGGCAGAACGACTAGGTTTTCGGCGGCAGCGCCGATGTCGTCGCGTTCTATCGTGTTCAATTCCATTTCGCGGCTTCTAGCGCCTTTCCCTGACAAAAAACAGACGAATCTGGCCGGAACCTGCGCGGCTTACCGGCTTGGGCGCGGTTCGGCGAGAGCCGCCTGTACCATCTCGCGCACCTGGCGTTCCATCTGCTTTGCCGTTTCCTTGCGGCTGGAGCCCTTGGAGAAAGCAATCGCCTCGCCAAAATGCACCTCGACGTCGAGGGCGCCCTCGGCCATCAGCACCTTCAGATGCGGCATCAGCTCTTCATCGCCGATCCAGGCGGCAACCGGCCGATGCCGGCGGCCGAGCGGCACGCCATGCAGGCGCGTATAGACGATCGCCACCGGCTGGATGAAGACCTGTTCGGCCGCCCCTTCCGCAATCGCCATTGTAGCGGCGCCGAACAGCGTACTCTTGAACGGCAGGATCATGTTGCCGTCGCCGGTCGAGCCTTCGGCAAACAGCACCATGGCGTCGCCCTTGGCCATGCGGCCGGCGATCTCGCTCGCCTGGTCGCCCGACGAACGTTTGCGCTCACGTTCGATGAAGACAGTGCGCTGCAGCTTCGACAGCATGCCGATCAACGGCCAGCCGGCCATGTCGGCCCTGGCGATGAACGTCACGTCGACCATCGACCCCAGTACCATGATGTCGGTCCAGGAGATGTGGTTGGCGGCAATCAGCAATGGGCGCTGGCCGGACAGCGCCCCCTTGACATGGATGCGCAGCCCCAGCGCCCTCACGATCATCCTGTGCCAGATCTTCAGGATGAAGGTCTCGCGCCAGAGCCCGGTCCTCATCGACAGGACCTGCAGCGGCACAAGCACCAATGAGCCGACGACAACCAGCCCCAGCGCCAGGAAAATCCTGATTTTTCCGATCATCCGCACCACCCCGGCGTTTGGCTAGCGAAGATCGCGGCGCATGACAAGCGCGCCGGTCGGGCCGTGTTCCGGCGATTTGTAATAGTTGGCGCGCTTGCCGACCTCGCGGAAGCCAAGCCGCCGATAGAGCGCGATCGCAGCGACGTTGGTCTCGTCGACCTCGAGGAAAAGTGCCTCGGCGCGCTGTGCGTGCAATTCGCGCAGCACCGCATCCATCAATTGCCAGCCGAGCCCCCGGCGCCGATGCGAGCGTGCCACCGCGACCGTCAGGACCTCCCCCTCGCCGGCCGCCAGCCGCGCCAGCACGAAGCCGACCGGCGGCTTGGCGCCCTGTCCGGTCTCGCGCGCGGCATAGCCGAACACGGTGTCCTGCTCGAGCAGTGCGGCGAATTCGTCGTCGGTCCACGGCCGCGCGAAATCCTCGCGATGCAGCACCGACATGGCCGCGCTGTCGGCAATTGTCAGCGGCTCGAGCGCATAGTTCCTGCGGCGCGGCTGGAGGAACGGAATGCGCATCAGTTTTTTTGCCTCGACAAAACAAAGCCGGCCTGCGGCTTGGCGTCGGCGCCGCGCAGATAGAGCGGTTTCGGCTTTTCGCCCTCGCCCTTGGCTGCGGCCCGATGGGCATAGACGGCGATGTCGGCGGTGGCCGCCGTCCCGCCGAGATCGAAGCTGCGCCCGGCCGCCGCGGCAATTTGGGTTACCGCCGTGCCCGCCAGAACCGGAGAGATGTCGGTCGCCATGGCTGCGGCTTGCGAGAGCGTGGTCACAGCCGGACCATAGATCAGAACCGACCTCTCATCGTAAAGCGCCGCATGGATCTCCTCGCGGCCTGCATCGAGCGCGGCGAGCACGGCGCGGCGGGGAAATATCGCTGCGGCCTCTGCGGCCAACGCCTCCAGAGTCGTCACGCCGATCGCGGGGATTTTCAGCGCCAGCGCAAGGCCGCGCGCCGCCGAGACGCCGACGCGCAGACCGGTGAAGGAGCCCGGACCGGTCGCAACGGCAATGGCGCCGAGGCCGGTAAAGTCCGTTCCGGCCGCCTTCAACGCCCCCTCGATGACACCCATCAGATGCTCGGCATGACCCTTGCCGAGATCGAGCACCGAACGGCCGAGTTCTTTCCCGGCCGCCGCGTCGTAGACGCAGGCGGCGCAGAGATTGGCGGCACAGTCGATGGCAAGCAACTTCATGAAGCGCCCGGTTGAGACAGTTTCGAAAGCAGCCTCCCTCTGCCCGCCAGGGCTGATCCCCGCAAGGGGAATATCCACAAATCTTCAGGCGACTTGCTTGGAGTGTGGGTCCAAGAAGGTAAGTTTCGACGAACGCAACTGCCACAAACCGTTGCCAGGATTAGCCGATCTGCTCGATACGCAGCACGTGATTGTCCCAGACATAGTCCGGCTCGGAACGGATCGTGCCACCGCCCTCGACAATTTCGCCGGCGCCCGTCGTCGCCATGAAGCTTTTCCCATCGGGCGCCACGCCACAGACCTCGACCAGCGCCTTGGTAGCGACGATGCGGCTGCTGGCGGTGTCGATCACGGCAAGCGAATTCCCCTCAGGCGAAGACACGGCGATGGTGCCGGCGGCAGGGTTGGCGGCGACCGAGCCGATATAGTTCCTGAAGCCGGAGAGCACGTCTTGCGACATGTCGAGCAATTGCAAGTCCTTGCCGCGCGGCGCGCGGCCGACCAGCGGGGGACGATCGGTACCCGGCCCCCTGTATTGACAGCCGAACCAGACGGTGCCGGACCGGTCGGCATCCATATGGCGGATCGACAGTTGGTGCAGCGCCGGCGGCAATTCGTGCTTTTCGGTGAGATCGCCGGTAAGGCGGTCGACCAGAACATAGGACGGCTTCATCGTTGCGATATTGAGCTCTGCGCGGCCATAGTCCGGATGCGTCTCGATGCCGCCATTAGCCACAGCAATCGTCCTGCCATTGGAAAGCAGCAAAAGCTCGTGTGGGCCCATGCCGTAGGTCGGGAACTCGCCGATGCGCTTGAATTTCGCATGCGCGTCATAGACGCCGACCACGCCGGCGGCATTGTCGAAATCGTTCTCGGTGGCGTAGAGCAGCGTGCCGTCGGCCGAGAACACGCCATGGCCGAAGAAATGTCGGCCGGCAACGCTGGCAATGGTCTGCGGTTCATCGCGGCCGGTATGGTCGAAGACGACAGCAAAGGTGCCCGGCTGCCTGGCAAACACCACCGACCGCTTCGACACCGGGTCGAAAGTAACGTCGTGGCCCCGATCGGGCAGATCGATCGTGTGCAACAACTTGCCGGCCTTGGACAGGACGGCCACGCCATAGCTGCCGTCGCGCTTGACGAAAGCGGTGGCGAAGACCGCGTCGGCGTCGAGTGTCTTTGCCCAGGCCGACGGCGCCATCGCCGCTACGAAACCAGCGCCTGCGGCCCTCAGGAAATCGCGCCGATCGATCAGCGGCGTCCTCATGATCAGTCGCCGTCCAGTGACGAGAACCCGGCGGTCAGGCCAAATTCGGCGGTCAGCCTGGTTCCGATCAGGGTCGTCAGGCTGGATGTCACCAGCGAGAAATAATCGAGCTTGCGGCGCAGCGCCGGATCGGCAAGTGCCTTGTCGATCGGACCCCTGATCGCCTTGGCCGCCTCGATCCCGTTGGTGAGCTGGATGTGAACCGATTCCGCCATCCAGCGCGCATCGGGCGGCAGCGCGTCGCCAAGCTGCGAGGCCTGGAACAGCGCGTCCATGCCCGCCAGGTTCCCGGTCAGCGAGCGGGCGGTGTTTTGCGAGCGCCAATAGATCGCCTGTTTCGGTTTGTCGGCCTCCGGCTTGGCGCCCAGGAAGCCTTTCAGGCGCACGTCGCGCACCATTTCCAGCTCGTTGATGAAGACGCCGACCAGTTCGGTCACCGCTTCGGTGCCGCCGTGATAGAGCGCGTTCTGCGGACCCGGATTGGCCCAGAGCGCGGCAAAACCGTCGGGCTTGGTCCAGGCATCGCTGACCTCGCCGGCGATTGCCTCGATATTGCCGGCAATGGCCGCACCGTAGGCGCAGCGATAGGCGGCGTCCCTGCCGGCCAATTGATCGGCGCCGTCACCATGGAGCACGAATTCCAGTGCGCCGAGCCCTTGCATGGCGACGCTCTTTGTCGCCAGCTGGGCCGGATCGGCGGCTGTCGGATCCTTGCCGGCAAGTGCTGCCTGCACCTGCTTCAGGCCGATGCTCTTGCGGTCCGGCCAAAACAGCATGCGCTCAAGCCGGTTGTTTTCGGAGATCGGCCCGAAACGGATGATTTCCACCACCGACCAGGCATCCACGACACCCGAGAATTCGGCGCGTGCCGCATCGAGATTGTCTTGCGAGGGCGCCTGGCAAAGCGCGTGCATGATCTTCGCCAAGCCGTCCGCATGGTCATGCAGCCTGGCGTAGGCCGGGCGGACGAAGCCGTCGGTCGCCCGCTGGATCACATCCGAAGCCTTCACCGCCGCGGATGCTGGCAGCGCACCGTTGAGGACCAGCAGAGCGAGCGCAAGCGCAAGACGCTTCGGCATCAGAGCGACTCCAGAAATTTGATCAGCGCATCGCGATCGGCCGCTTCAGCGGCGGCAAAGCGGTCACGCGCCTTCTGGCCCTCGCCGTCATGCCACAGGATCGCCTCGGCCAGGCTGCGCGCGCGCCCGTCATGCAGGAAGAAGGTGTTGCCGCTGACGGTCTGGGTGAGCCCGATGCCCCACAGCGGCGGCGTGCGCCATTCGCTTCCCGTGGCCTCGCCCACCGCCTGCCCGTCGGCAAGGCCTGGTCCCATGTCGTGCAGCAGGAAATCGGAATACGGCCAGATCAGCTGGAAGGCCTGCGCCTTATTCGGGGTGCCGCGACGGGTGACGAATTTCGGCGTATGGCAGGAGATGCAGCCCATATCGTAGAACAGTTTTTTGCCGGCGAGCACGTCCGGTCTGTCGAGACCGCGCCGGGCCGGCACGGCAAGGTTTTGCGAATAGAAGGTAACGAGGTCCATGATCGGCGGCGGCGCTTCGACCGGACCGAGGCGCTCCTGCACGCCGTTAGGCAGGGCAAGGCAGGTCTTTTCTCCGGAGGTGCAATCGCCCCAGTGCTTCGGCACCTCGGGCGTCGAAATGCCGATATCACCGGCAAAAGCGTCCGCCGATTGCTGGCGGATCGATGCCGCCTGCGCCTTCCAGCCGAAACGGCCGAGCGTCAGTTCACCGCTGCTGCCGTCACGTATTATGTTGGGCCTGCCGGAAATCCCGTCACCATCGCGGTCGGCCGCATCGGCACGCGCAAGGATGTCGGCAGGAGCGATCTGCTCGACCAGGCCGAGGCCGATCATCGGCGGCGTCATGCGCGGCGACAGCGTGGTGTGCGGGTCGAGCGGCCCGTAGGCGAGGCCCTCGACCGAATAGCTCGGCTTGCGCAGCGACACCGTGCTGCCATCCGCCAATTTCACCTTCTCGTCCTGATAGTCGACATGCATCCTGCCCTCGCCCTGCAGGCCGGGTACCGCCAATTCCTGCAATTGCGTGCCATAGACCGGGTCGGGGAAGTTGAGCACCTTGTGATCGGCGAGCGCGGCTTCCTCCTCCTCGGTACTGGCTTGCCTTGCCAGGCGCAGGAACATCGAGGTGGTGCCGCTGTCGCCTTCGGGCGGATGGCCGCGGCCGTCCTTCAGATGACAGTTCTGGCAGCCGCGCTCATTGAACAGCGGACCGAGCCCATCCGAGGCCTGTGTCGAGGATGGCGAGGACACCCAGTTCTTGCGGAAAATGGCGTTGCCGAGCTTGAAGGTGCCCTCTTCCTCGAAGCTGATGTTGGCAGAGGATTGCGAGAAGGCGTCCTTGTTGACGTCCTTCTTCGAGGTGCCGGCGCCGCCCTGCATTAGCTCGAATTGCTCGGGCTTGGAGAAATCGCTGGTCGGCCTGGTAATGGCGATGACGCGCGCCAGATCCTTCGGCGCCAGATCGGTGCGGCTGGTGGCAAGGCCCGCCGGTTGCGGCGCTCCGGCCAGCGCCGAGGCTGTGAGCGTCGCCACCACGGCAAGAAAAGCGCCGCGAACCATTCCGTATCGCGGCTTCTTCTGAGGCGGCGGGCCGCAATGCTCGGCCGGCCGCAAGCGGCGCATGAAATCTAGGGTGCGCCGCATTCCCGCATGTCCTTATTCCGCCTCGTCGGCCGACGCCGCGTTGAGCTGGCCATACTTTTCTTCGCCGATCGAGGCCAGCAGATCGAGTTGCGTCTCGAGGAAGTCGATGTGAACTTCCTCGTCAGTCAGCAATTCCTCGAACAGCTTCATCGTCACGTAGTCGCCTGCCTCGTTGCAGATCTCGCGCGACCGCTTGTAGGCAGTGCGCGCGTCATATTCGCCGGCAAGATCGGATTCGAGCACTTCCTTGACATTCTGCCCGATGCGCAGCGGCGCCACGGACTGCAGGTTCGGATGGCCCTCGAGGAAAATGATGCGCGCCACGAGCCGGTCGGCATGGTGCATTTCCTCGATCGATTCGGCGCGTTCCTTCTTCGCCAGCTTGGCGTATCCCCAGTCTTCCAGCAGCCGGAAATGCACCCAGTACTGATTGACCGCTCCAAGTTCCAGAAACAGAGCCTCGTTAAGCCGCTCTATGATCTGCTGTTCGCCTTTCATGGGTTCTGCTCCCGTATTGGACGCGCAGGCCTCTGACGCGATCCAGGTGTGAAACAATGTCCACGCCGCTCGCCGCCGAGCGGGTGTGGTAATTTTCGGTGACCCGAATGATCGTTTCGACCACATTTGGGAAGCAGCCGCAACAGCGACCGCGCTTGTGCATGGCATGATAGACCTTCGCCGGCACGATAAGCTGCCAAGGGTCCTCATCCAGCAGTCCGACGATCGTCTGCTCTATCTCCTTTTCGGTGATGATGTTGCAATGGCAGATCAGCATTTGGCGCTCTGGCTGACGGCGCTCATTGCGCCGCGTGGCTGGTGGTTTCGATAGTTTACTGGAACACCTTGTCCGGTGAATCGAGGCTGTCCGATCCCTCGAAGGCTATGGCATTGAGCTTCAGGGTACCGACGGCGCGTTCGATCGACTTGGTCTGATCGACCAGCGCGTCGATCGCCGCCTGCACGGTGGCATTGCCTTCCGTGTTGCCCTCTCCGATCTGCTGGTCATAGGCCTCGCCGGCAAGCGCCCGCGCCTTGATGGCCTCCATCTTGGCGACGGTGACATCCAGTTTGTCCGACAATTCCTTGTCGATCGCCGGATCGGCCGCCTTGACCATGTCGGCCACAGACGGCCCCTCGACGACAGTGCCGTCAAGCCGCGTGTAGCTGCCGTGATAGGCGGCGCGGATGCCGACGGCGTCATTGAGATGGGAATTGTAGGTGTTGTCGGAGAAACAATCGTGCTCCTCTTCCGGATCGTGCAGCAAGAGGCCGAGCTTCATCCGCTCGCCGGCGAGCTCGCCATAGGACAGCGAGCCCATGCCGGTGAAGATGGTCGAAATGGCGGCGTTCGGCTCGCCATCGACAAGGTTCTTGCGGGCGGCGCCGCCTTCCTTCCAGTCGTTGACCATGTCCTTGAGATCGGAAACCAGAAGGTCGCTCGCCGATTTCAGGTACTGCCCGCGACGGTCGCAATTGCCGCCGGTGCAATTGGCAAGATCGTAATCGGTGTAGGGCCGCTCGCCGGCGCCAGGACCGGTGCCGTGCAGGTCCTGGCCCCATAGCAGGAATTCGATGGCGTGATAGCCGGTCGCCACATTGGCCTCGATGCCGCCGGCTTCCTGCAGGGTGCCGGAGAGGAACTCCGGCGTCAGATTGGTAGCGTCGACCTTCTTGCCGTTGATCTCGATCGACTTGTTGGCGATCACATTGGCGGTATAGAGCGCGTTGGCGTCCGACTCGGTGCCGTAGCCCTTGGCGACATAGTCGATCAAGCCCTCGTCGAGCGGCCAGGAGTTCACCTTGCCTTCCCAGTCATCGACGATCGCATTGCCGAAGCGATAGACCTCGGTCTGCTGATAGGAAACGCGCGACGCCTTCCAGGCCTCGCGGGCGGCGTTCAGCGTTTCGACCGATGGCTTGGCGAGCAGTGCATCGACAGCCTTGTCGAGCGCCTCGGCCGTGATCAGCGAATCCTCGTATTTAGCGAGCGCAATGTCGGAATAGGTCTTGATGACCGCCTTAGCATCGGTTTGCGCCTTGGCCGGCAGCACGAACACCGCCGCCGTGAGCATCGCGGTGGCGCCGATCGCCGCAAGCCTGCCGCCATACCGCGCCGTGATCATCGTTCTCATGACTGTCTCTCCTCGGGAATCAATGAAATGCCGGCGCCGCGGCGGGCAGTTGCCAGCGGGCAAAGAAGGGTCGCGCCATCGCGCGGTTCGCGGAAGAAAGACACCGAAATGCCTCCAATCGAAAGGGTTCAAGGCCCAGACATCAAAGGGATGCGCTGACGCGCGAGCTTCCATAAAACGGCGAAGACGCCGGATGTCAACTGGTGGTCTAGAAAAAATTCAATTGAAACAACAGTTTAGAATTATTCTAAACTAGAACTGTCAACTTTAACACCGATGTATCAGGAATGCCGGCGCATGACGCGATTGACAGGGGGGCATTCCGGGTGCGACCCGGATCGGCGTTCTTGCGGCGGCGCCGGACAATCGCCAGCTGGCGGGACGTCCTAGATTTGGATGAGGAATCGGGCTGTTATGAAGAACGGGGTTGTCATTGTCGGTGCGGGTCATGCGGGCGTGCAAGCGGCCGCCAGCCTGCGCGAAGAAGGCTATGACGGTCCGGTGATCCTGATCGGCGACGAAAACGAATTGCCCTACCACAAGCCGCCGCTGTCGAAGACCTTCATCAAGGATCAGCAAGCAAAGCCGCAGCCGTTGCGCGGCGAGGCTTTTTATACCGGCAGCGCCATAGACTATCGGCCAGGCCTCCGGGTCGAGCGCATCGATGTAGGCGGCCGCCGGCTGGAGATATCGGGCGGCGGCGTGCTGCCGTTCGAGCGGCTGGTCCTCGCCACCGGCGCGCGGCCGCGCCTGCTGCCGCTGCCGGGTTCGGAGCTTTCCGGCGTTGTGTCGCTGCGCTCGCTCGGCGATGCCCGCCTGATCCGCGAATTGAGCGCGCAAAGCGAGGAGGCCGTCATCCTCGGCGGCGGCTTCATCGGCCTGGAGATTGCCGCGACGCTCACCGCCGCCGGCCGCAAGGTCACGGTGGTCGAGGCGGTCGACCGACTGCTCGGCCGCGCCGTGGCGCCGGTCATCGCCGGCCATGTGCGCAAGCGGCTGGAAGCCACCGGTGTGCGCGTCCTCACCGGCACCACCATCGAACGGCTGGAGGGCGAGAACGGCCGTGTTTCGGCTGCAATCACCTCGTCCGGCGAGAGATTGCCGGCACAGATGGTCGCCATCGGCATTGGCGTCGTGCCGAATGTCGAATTGGCCGAAGCCGCCGGTATTGCCATCGCCAACGGCATCCGCGTCGACCAGCAGATGCGCACGTCGGTGCCGGAAATCCTCGCCATCGGCGACGCCGCCTCCTACCGGCACTGGTTCACCGGCGGCGATGTGCGGCTGGAATCGGTGCAGAACGCCACAGACCAGGCGCGGCTCGCCGCGCGCACCATCATCGGCCATGCCGACAATTACTCGGCGGTGCCGTGGTTCTGGTCCGATATCGGCGACATGAAGCTGCAGATGGTCGGCCTGATTGCGGGCGGCGACAGCCATGTCGTGCTGGGCGACGTGGCCGAAAACAAATTCTCGATCTACCACTACGCCGCAAGCCGGCTGCTCGGCATCGAATCGGTCAACCGGCCCGGCGACCATATGCTTGGCCGCAAGATGCTCGGCGCCGGCTTTTCGCCGTCGCCGCAGATTGTCGCGACCGGGCCCGACGGGCTGAAGGCGGCGCTCGCCGCCTTCCAGCAGGCAGAGCCTGCAAGAGCGGCCGGATAGCTCAGGCGGCGCGAACTTCGCGGATCGAGCTTTCGAGGATGTCGAGCGCTTCGTTCATGACGGCGTCCTGGATGGTGATCGGCGCGAGGAAGCGGATGACGTTGCCGTAGACGCCGCAGGTCAGCAGGATCAGGCCCTTGTCGAGCGCCTTCAGCCGCACCGCATTGGCGAGTTCCGACGACGGCAGCCCCTTCGTCACATCGTTGAACTCGACCGCGTTCATGAAGCCAGGTCCTCGGATATCGACAATCTCAGGCGCTTCGTCGCGGATCGATTGCAGGCGCTGCTTCAGACGGTTGCCTAGCGTGTTGGCGCGGTCGCAGAGCTTCTCCTCATCGATGACGTCGAGCACGGCATGCGCCGCGGCGACGCCGATCGGGCTGCCGCCATAGGTGCCGCCGAGCCCGCCGGGGCTCGGCGCATCCATGATCTCGGCACGCCCGGTGACGGCCGCCAGCGGGAAGCCGCCGGCCAGGCTCTTGGCCATGGTGGTGATGTCGGCCGCCACCTCGTGGTGGTCCATGGCAAACATCTTGCCGGTGCGGGCAAAGCCGGTCTGCACTTCGTCGGCGATCAGCAGCATGCCGTGCTGGTCGCAGATCTTGCGCAATGCGGTCATGAAGTCGCGCGGCGCCTCGTAGAAGCCACCCTCGCCCTGCACCGGCTCGACGATGATCGCGGCGACGCGGGCCGGGTCGACATCGGCCTTGAACAGCCGGTCGAGCGCGGCCAGCGAATCGGCGACCGAGACGCCGTGCAGCGCCACCGGGAACGGCGCATGGAAGACATCCGCCGGCATGGCGCCGAAGCCGACCTTGTAAGGCACGACCTTGCCGGTCAGCGCCATGCCCATGAAGGTGCGGCCGTGAAAGCCGCCGGAAAAGGCGATGACCGCCGGCCGGCCGGTGGCATTGCGGGCGATCTTGATCGCGTTCTCGACCGCCTCGGCGCCGGTGGTGAGGAAAATCGTCTTCTTGTCGAACTTGCCGGGGAGCATGCCGTTCAGCCGTTCTGCCAGCCTGATATAGCTCTCATAAGGCACGACCTGGTAGCAGGTGTGGGTGAAACGGTCGAGCTGCGCCTTGACCGCTTCGATCACCCTAGGGTGACGGTGGCCGGTGTTGACGACAGCGATGCCGGACGAGAAATCGATATAGCGGCGGCCTTCGACGTCCCAGATCTCCGAATTTTCGGCGCGATCGGCATAGATCTGAGTGGTCATGCCGACGCCGCGGGAAATCGACTGGTTCTTGCGTTCGGAAATGGCTGAATTTGTCATCGTACCCCTCGCCGGGCCGGCGCCCGCTCTCGTTTGATGGCTGTTGAGACTCTTCTGGGCTTATTTCAGTTTTTCCTCAAGTTGGCACCGCCGCCGGGCGATTGGGCCTGCCGGTCGGCGTCAGCAACCGAACGCCCGTCGCTCATGCCGTCCTGACAAACCCCTCGCTGGCCCTCAGCAGATTGCGCGTGTAGTCCTTGGTGACGCGGCGCTCGACAAGGTCGCCGGCGGCGAGGTGCTCGACCGCCTCGCCGTTCTGCATCACCATCAGCCGCTCGCACATATGGGTGATGATGGCGAGGTCGTGGCTGACCATCAGGAAGGTCAGCTTGCGGCGCCGCCGGATCTCCTCCAACAGGTTGAGCACTTCGGCCTGTACGGAAGCGTCGAGCGCCGACGTGGGTTCGTCGAGCAGCAGGATCGAGGGTTCGAGGATCAGGGCGCGGGCGATCGCGACGCGCTGGCGCTGGCCGCCCGACAGTTGATGCGAATAGCGGAAGCGGAATCCGGTTCCCAGGCCGACCTCGTCCAGCGCCCGCTGGATGCGCTTTTCACCGTCAGCGAAGCCGTGAATGGCGAGTGGCTCCTGCAGCAGGCGGTCGACGGTCTGGCGTGGGTGCAGCGAGCCGTACGGGTCCTGGAAGACCATCTGCACCTCGCGATAAAACGCCTTGTCGCGGCGCGCGCCGAGCGTTTTGCCGTTGACGGTAATGGTGCCTGATGCGGCCGGCGCCAGGCCGGCGATTGCCCTGAGAAGGGTCGACTTGCCGGAGCCGGATTCGCCGACGAGGCCGAACGATTCACCGGATTGCACCTCGAGGCTGACGCCTTTCAGCGCGCGGAAGCGGTCGAACATCACCTCCAGCCTGTCGACGGAAAGGGCTGCCGTCATGCCGCCCACTCCGGCTTGCGGTCGAGCACCGGCAACGGGTGGCGGTCGGCGCCGATCTTGGGCATGCAGTTGAGCAGGCCGCGCGTATAGGGATGCTGGGCGCGGCCGAGCTCCGAGGCCTTGAGCTGTTCGACGACCTTGCCGGCATACATGACGATGACACGATCGCAGAAGGACGAGACCAGGCGCAGATCGTGCGAGATGAAGATCAGCCCCATGCCGCGCTCGCTGACCAGCCTGTCGAGGATGCCGAGCACGTCGAGCTGCACGGTGACGTCGAGTGCCGAGGTCGGCTCGTCGGCGATCATCATCTCCGGCCCGGCGATCAGCATCATGGCGATCATGGCGCGCTGGCCCATGCCGCCGGAAACCTCATGCGGATGCAGGTCGAAGACACGGGCCGGATCGCGGATCTGCACAGCCTCCAGCATGGCAAGCGCGCGCTCGCGGGCTTCGGCCTTGGAGACCTTCTCATGCGTGCGCAGCGTCTCGACGATCTGGCGGCCGATGCTCATCACCGGGTCCAGCGAATATTTCGGATCCTGCAGGATCATGGCGATACGCTTGCCGCGCAGCGCGCGGCGCTCGCGCGGCGAGGCGGCCAGCAGGTCGATGCCGTCGAAAGCGAGCGTCTTCGCGGTCACATCGGCCTGCGGCGGGGTGACGCCCATGATGGCGCGGCCGGTCTGCGATTTGCCCGATCCGCTCTCGCCGACGATGCCGAGCCGCTCGCGGCCGAGCGAGAACGAAACGCCGCGCACCGCCTCGATCAGGCCGGTGCGCGTCGGAAAGGTAACGCGCAGGTCGTCGACTTCGAGAAGCGTGCTCATTGGTCACCGCTTCGGGGATCGAGCGCGTCGCGCAAGCCGTCGCCGAGCAGGTTGAAGCCGAGGCTGACGATGAGAATGGCAAAGCCCGGCGCGCCCGCAACCCACCACTGGTCGAGCACGAAGCGGCGGCCGGACGCGATCATCGCGCCCCATTCCGGCAGCGGCGGCTGCGCGCCGAGACCGAGGAAGCCGAGACCGGCGGCGGTCAGGATGATGCCGGCCATGTCGAGCGTCACCCTGATGATCAGCGAGGAGATGCAGAGCGGCATTATGTGGCGGAGCACGATGCGGAACGGCGAGGCGCCCATCAGTTGCACGGCCTTGATGTAGTCCGAATTGCGCACCGTGAGCGTTTCGGCGCGCGCGATGCGGGCATAGGGCGGCCACGAGGTGATGGCGATGGCGAGCACGGCGTTTTCGATGCCGGGGCCGAGCGCGGCGACGAAGGCCAGCGCCAGGATCAGCTTCGGAAAGGCGAGAAAGATGTCGGTGATGCGCATCAGGATCGCATCGGTCCAGCCGCCGGCATAGCCGGCGACGGTGCCGACCAGCAAGCCGATGGGCGCGGCGATGATGGCAACCAGAATGACGACGTAGAGTGTCCAGCGCGAGCCGAAGATGATGCGCGAATAGATATCGCGGCCGAGATCGTCGGTACCGAACCAGTGCGACGCACTCGGCGCCAGCAGCCGCGAGCCCTTGAGGTCGCCGAATGTCGGCGAATAGGGCGCCAGCACATCGGCGAAGGCTGCGACCAACAGCAAGGCGATGATGATGAGCAGGCCGAGAAATGCCAGCCGGTTGGCCGAGAAGCGTCGCCAGGCCACATAGGCGCGGCCGAGCCTTGCCTGCACGCGCGACGCCGGCCGCTCGCTGAGCAGCCAGTCGCGGCGGGTTTGAATCGCTTCCGTGCTCATCCTGCCTTCGTCCTCATCCTGCCTTGGTCCTGGGATCGAGCACCCGGTAGAGCAGGTCGGAGAATAGATTGATGGCGATGAAGACCGAGCCGATGATGATGGTGCCGCCGAGCACGGCATTCATGTCGGCGTTCTGCAGCGAGTTGGTGATGTAGAGGCCGATGCCCGGCCACGAAAACACCGTCTCGGTCAGCACCGAGCCTTCGAGCAGCCCGGCATACGACAGAGCGATCACCGTAACCATCGGTACAGCGGCGTTGCGCAGCGCGTGACCCCAGATGATGCGCGTTTCCGACAGGCCCTTGGCTCGTGCCGCGACGATGTATTCCTGGGTGAGTTCGTTCAGCATGAAGGAGCGCGTCATGCGGCTGATATAGGCGAGCGAGAAATAACCGAGCAGCGAGGCCGGCAGGATGATGTGGCGGAAGGCATCGGCAAATACGTCCCACTGCCGCTGCCAGAGTGCATCCAGCAGGTAAAAGCCGGTAATCGGCGTGAAGGTGTATTCGTAGACGACATCGAGGCGGCCGGGAAAGGCGACCCATTGCAGCTTGGCGTAGAACAGAACCAGCGCCAGCAGCCCCAGCCAGAAGATCGGCACGGAATAGCCGACAAGGCCGATGATCCGCACGACCTGGTCGATGACGCTGCCGCGCCGCACCGCGGCCAGCACGCCAAGCGGCACGCCGATCACCGAACCGATCAATGTTCCCAGCGTCGCCAGTTCGAGCGTCGCGGGAAAGGCGCGGCGGATATCGGTCATCACCGGATTGGTGGTCAGCACCGAGGTGCCGAAATCACCGTTCAGGGCATGTTTGACATAGATGTAGAACTGCTCGACCAGCGGCAGGTCGAGGCCCATCTCGCGGCGCGTTCGTTCGACGACATTGGCCGGCGCCCGGTCGCCGAGCACCGCCAGCACCGGGTCGATCGGGATGACACGGCCGATGAAGAAGGTCACCGCGAGCAGACCGAGATAGGTCGTTATCGCGATGACCAGGAACCGGGCGATCGATGAGGCCACGGCAACGGCGCGGGCGCCGCCGCGCCCTGCCGTCACTTCGCTTTCAGCCACACTCATACGGCGCGTCCGCCGGCGTCACTCCTTCGAGACGGGGCCGACGAAGTTGGTGTCGAAGCTCGGGCCGAGCGCAAAGCCCTTGAGGTTCTTGCGCAGGCCGGCCACTTCCAGCTGCTGGTGGATGATGACGAAAGGACTGGTGTCGAGGATCTTCTTCTCGAGATCCTGGTACATTGTGGCGCGCTTGGCCGCGTCCTTCTCGAGCAGGGCGGCCTCCGTTTGCTTGGTCAGGTCCGGAATGTCCCAGGCGTTGCGCCAGGCCAGCGTCTTGGTCTTGCCTTCATCCGAATTGTCCGGGTTGCTGGCAAAGGTCTGCGCATTGGAATTCGGGTCGAAATAGTCCTGGCCCCACTGGCCGATATAGATGTCGTGGTTGCGGGCGCGGTATTTGGTCAGCGTCTGCTTGCCGTCGCCGGGGATGATCTCCAGCTTGATGCCGGCCTGTCCCAACGTCTGCTGGATCGATTCCGCCATGCCCGTCGTCGGCTGGCCGGTGCGCACGTCCATGGTGACGCTGAAGCCGTCGGCGAGACCCGCCTTGGCGAGCAGTTCCTTGGCCTTGGCGACGTCGAACTTGAACGGATTTTCGTCCAGCTCGCCGAGTACGCCCTTGGGCAGGAAGGTCTGATGGATCTCGCCGATGCCCTTGAGGATGGTCGTGCTCAAGGCATCGTAGTCGACCAGATATTTGAACGCCTGGCGAACCTCGGGCTTGGCGAGGTTCGCGTTCTTCTGGTTGAGGCTGATGTAATAGACCGTGCCCTTCGGCGCGCTGGTGGTGGTGAGGTCGGCATTCTTGGCGATGGCGTCGAGATCGTTCGGCTCGAGATTGCGGGCGACGTCGATGTCGCCGGCTTCCAGCGCCAGGCGCTGGCCCGAGCTTTCCTTCATGTTGCGATAGATGACACGGGCAAGCTTGGCCTTCTCGCCGTTGTAATTGTCGTTGCGTTCCAGCACGACGGCCTCGTTGGCGCGCCATTCGCGCAGCTTGAAGGCGCCGGAGCCGGCATAGCCGGTCTTCAGCCAGGCATTGCCGAAATCATTGTCCCATTTGTAGTCGGCGCTCGGCGTGACCGCGGCGACATGCTCCTTGACCAGCTTGGCGTCGACCACCGAGGCGACCGTCGCCGACAGGCAGTTCAGCACGAAGCTCGGCGCATAGGCCTTGTCGACGGTGAACTGGAACGTCGTATCATCAACGGCCTTCGCCTTCGCGGTGACATTGCCGCCATCGATGCCGAACTGGCCGATGATGAAGGCCGGGCTCTTGTCGAGCTTGATGGCGCGCTCGAACGAATAGGCGACGTCCGCCGCCGTGATCGGATTGCCGGAGGCGAATTTGAGGCCGGGCTTGAGCTTGAACGTGTAGGTCAGGCCGTCGTCGGAGACGCTCCAGCTTTCCGCGAGATCGCCTTTGACCTTGGAGGTGTCGCTGAGGTCGAGGCGTACCAGGAGATCATAGGTGTTGCCGGTGATTTCGGCGGTCGACAATTCGAATGCCTCGCCCGGATCCATGGAGATGATGTCGTCGATGGCGAAACCCTCGACCAGCGTGTCGGCGGGCGTGACCGCGAAGGCAGGCGCAGCGGCCAGAAGCAGCGCGGACATGGCCGCGCCCGCGAGCAAGAAGCGGGAGCGTAGAGCAAACTTTTCCATCATCATTTTAACTGTTCCCTGTTTTTGTTGACCTGAGTTCCCGGCTCAGGGTTGTGGCATTTTCTTGCCGCGTCGAACGGTGATTCCCGGACCATTGTCTTGGCAATTTTTGTGCAGTTCCGGCTCACCATATCCGGCGGTTTCGAGCGCGGCAACGAGCATTTGCAGAACGGTCGATTGGGCCAGACCGGCGGTGCGAAAACCCGGCTATTTCAGCGCGGTAACCAGGTCGGCGTCGGGAAAGCAGGTAGCGGAACGGCCGTTGCTGGCCTGCCATTTGCCGATCGAGCGGCGCGTCTTGAAGCCGGGCAGGCCGTCGGCGCTGCCGACATCATAGCCCTTGGCTTCCAGCGCCCGCTGCAGGGCGGCGATGTCGGAGCGGTAGAGCCCGCCGACCGCGCCCCAATTGCCCGAGAAATTACTGTCGCCATGGGCGATGCGATCGGCGCCATGGCCGATAAACAAGGCATAGAGATCGCTGGTGTTATACTGCTTCAGCACGTAGAAATTGGGCGTAACTATGAAGGCCGGGCCGCTGCGGCCGGCCGGCATCAAAAGAAAGCCCTCGGCTTTCAGTTCGCTCGCCGGGAACGGTTTACCCGACACACGCCTGATACCCATATCAGCCCATTGCGAAATCTTCTTGCCCTGGTCGGGACCTTCGAGCGAGCACGAGACGCTGTCCGGTATCGTCACCTCGAAGCCCCAGCCGCGGCCCCTGACCCAGCCATAATGCACGAGATAATTGGCGATCGACGCCAGTATGTCGGGCCTCGAATTCCAGATGTCGGTGCGGCCGTCGCCATCAAAATCGACGGCATGCTTCAGAAACGACGTCGGCATGAACTGCGGCTGACCGAGCGCACCGGCCCAGGACGATTTTATCGCGCCGACCGGGGCAAGCCCGCGCTCGACGATCTCGAGCGCCGCCAGCAGCTCGGTGCGGAAGAATTCTTTCTTCGTCGACATGAACGCCTTGGTGCCCAGCACCTCGAAGGCGTCGTAGGGCAGCTTTGCCGCACCGAAGCCGCTCTCGCGGCCCCAGATCGCCAGCAGCACTTCGCCGGGCACGCCATAGCGCTTCTCGATAGCGGCAAGGGTCCTAGCGTTGGCCGCCTCGCGGGTGCGGCCGCCGGCGGTGACCGCGCGAACTATCTTTTCGGCGAAATAGGCGCCCGGCGAACCGAACTCGGCCTGATGCTGCTTCCGCGGCGTCGTCGCCTTCTCGCCCGGCAGCACCAGGTCGGGCAGCTTGAGGTTCGGCTTGACGCCGTCGAAGGCGGCATCGAAGGTTTTCCTGGAGATGCCTTTGGCCTTGGCTTCGGGCCAGAGGTCGTTGCCAAGCCAGGCGCGGAACTGATCGTCGATTTTTGCCGCGGAGACGGGGGTGGCGAGGAGGAAGGCGGCAAGTGCGGCGAGAAGAAACGCGACGGCTATTTTGTGAAAGCAGCGATCCGTCCCACCCCCCTCTGTCCTGCCGGACATCTCCCCCGCAAGGGGGGAGATTGGCTGTCGCCTCTGCTTCCGCCAATTTTCGACGTTGAAAGATTGGCGGCGAGATTGACGCTGCCGATCTCCCCCCTTGCGGGGGAGATGTCCGGCAGGACAGAGGGGGGTGTGACAGAGTGCCCGCCTTAAAAAATGCGCAGCAGCCATCATCCGCACTCTCCCCGCCACTCGCCTCAAAACGCCGTCCGCGAGCGCAGTGCGGCGGCCAGCGTGCCTTCGTCGAGATAATCGAGCTCGCCGCCGACCGGAACGCCATGCGCCAGCCGCGTCACCTTGATGTCGAAGCCGGAAAGCTGGTCGGTGAGGTAGTGCGCGGTGGTTTGGCCCTCGACCGTGGCGTTGACGGCGAGGATCACTTCCTTGACTTCGCCGCCGGCGACGCGATCGACCAGCGAACGGATGTTGAGCTCATCAGGACCAATGCCGTCGAGCGGCGACAGCGTACCGCCGAGCACATGGTAGCGCACGTTCATGGCGGTCGCCCGCTCCAGCGCCCAAAGGTCGGCCACGTCCTCGACGACGATGAGCGTGGTGGGGTCGCGGCGCGGGTCGGTGCAGATCATGCAGGGATCGGAGGTGTCGACATTGCCGCAGGTCGAGCAGATGCGCACCTTGTCGACCGCCTCGCCCATGGCGGCGGCGAGCGGCGCCAGCAGCTGCTCCTTCTTCTTGATGAGGTGGAGCGCGGCGCGCCGTGCCGAACGCGGGCCGAGCCCCGGCACCTTGGCCAGCAGCTGGATCAGGCGTTCGATCTCGGGACCGGCGATTCGCTTCGACATCGCACCGGTTTAGGATTTTTCAACGGGTTTTGGAACACCACTGAGGCGCGTGCTGTCCAGCGGGCAGAGAGGCAATCGCCAGGTTTGCGCCGCCCCTCATTGCCCTGCCGGGCATTTCTCCCCGTATAGCGGCGGGGAGAAAGGGCTGACCGCAACCTCGGTCCCTTTTTTTGCGACGCCGGAAATTGGCGAAATCCTTGGCCACAGCGTCCTTCTCCCGTCACTATACGGGGAGAAGATGGCGGCAGCCAGATGAGCGGCGGCGCCGACGTTGACCGTCTCAGTTTTCTTCCAGCGGCCGGGTCTGGCCGGCGATCATCGCGCCGATGGCGTCGGTGTTCTCGGGCGTCGCCTCGAACGACATTGTCGGCTCTGCCGGCGCTGCCTCGAAGGAGGTGACAGGCCGTGCGCTCGCGGTCCCACCGAAACGGGCCGCATCGGGCTCCTGCATTGGTTCTTGCAGCGCCACCAGCACCGGCTTCTCCTGGGTGGGCTTCTCTGGGGCAGCCCTCTCCGGGGTCGCCATCCCGGCAGTCACCCTTGTCTGCTTTGCCGGCTGCGATGCGGCGGCGGTCACATAGGTCGCCTTGGCGAATGTCGGCTTGGCGTCGCGCGCCGGCTCGGCCGAGGCGACAAGTATGGCCTGAGCGGCAGGCGCTTGCGGCTTGGCCTGGGCCACGGCGACCACCGGTTCGTCCGGCAGCGGCTGCCAGTTGCGGCCGCGCTTTTCATAGAAGGCATTGCCGCCGGCGACCATGGTGTAGTGCATGTTCTTGTAGGGGAAGCGCAGGCCGGCGGTGTGGAAGTACATCGTGTTCTTCAGCTTGGCTTTGCGCTCGCCCTTGAGCACCGCCGCGGCGGCTTCCTCGACATCGGGCATCGCCTTCGAATTCATCGGCCGCGTCATGACGCCCGGCGCGAATTGGCCGCGCTCGCCAACGACCTGGCAGATGGTGTTGCCATGCTTGCCGGACCGCAGCCGGTTCATCACCACCGTGCCGACCGCAATCATGCCGTCACGGCTCGACCGGTTGGACTCGAAGAACATTGCCCGCTCCAGGCACTCCTTTTCCTTCGGCGTGGAATTGTAGGAACGCGAGCTCAGGAAACCCGGCGTAATGGCATCGGTCAGGCTGGACATGCCGTGCGAGGCGGTCTGACTGCAAGCGGCCAAAAACAGCGGCGAGATAACGACGCCGAGCCGCAACGGCGTCTTCCATCGGGTAGAGATCAACAGGCGTCCCCTCATTCTGCTGCCAGCCCGCCCCTGGTTGCGGCAAGAATGAGACACTTTCAGGCAAAAAGATGGCTAAAGCGTTATTAAGTGTGGGGAGTTGCCTAATAGACACAGCCGGCGGAAGAGCAAGCACTGGCTGCTGCACTCTTCGGCCACTGTAACGGCATACCGATTGACTAAAAGCGCGTCGCGTTCGACCGGCCTCAGGCGACGCGCTTTACGTTCTTGTTTCGATGCATGTCGTTACCGCAAAACCGCTGCACACTTTTGCGCGACATGCATTAGCCTTAGAAGGGCAGTTTCATTCCCGGCGGGATCGGCAGTCCCGCGGTCAGCGCCTTGGTCTTTTCCTGCATGGTTTGCTCGACCTTGGTCCTGGCGTCGTTGTGGGCAGCGAGAAGCAGATCCTCGAGAATCTCGACCTCGTCCTCCTTGAACAGCGACGGGTCGATCTTCAGCGACTTCATCTCGAATTTGCCGGTCAGCGTCACGCTGACCAGGCCGCCGCCGGCCTGTCCGGTGGCTTCCAGCGTGGCGATCTCATCCTGCATGGCCTGGAACTTGGCCTGCATTTCCTTTGCCTTGCCCATCAGGCCGAGAAGATCTTTCATCGCACGGTCCTTTGCAGTTGGTGCCGGTTGTTTCAGGTTTCGTCGTCGTCTGCCGGCGGCTCGACCGGCACTTCGCCCTCGGCCGCATCGGCCTCCGGCGCGTCGGGAATGCGCACGTCGATGATCTTGGCGCCGGGAAAGCGCGCCAGGATGGCGGCGACCGTCGGATCGCTCTTGGCATCGAGGAAGGCATTTTCGCGCTTTGTCGATTCCATCTCGGCCAAGGTCTGGCCGCCCTCTTCCTTCGACAGCGACACCAGCCAGTTGCGGCCGGTCCAGGCGCGCAATTTGGCGGTCAAATCGTTGAGCAGCATCTTCGGCGCATCGTCGGTCAGGCTGACGTCGATACGGCCGGGCTCGATGCGCACCAGGCGCACGCAACGCTTGACCAGCACCTTGAAGGCCATGTCGCGCTGGGCGTCGGCAAGGGCAACAATGTCGGCCAGCGATTTCACCGCCACCGGCGGCGCCTCGACCACCGGCTCCGGCGGAGCAACGAAATTGGTCGGCACCGGCTCGGGCTCGACCAGGCGCATCGACTGCGCGCCGCCATTGGCCGTCGGCATCCGCGTCTGCGCCACGGCACCGGCACCACCGCTTGCAGGCCCATGGCTTGCGGGGCCGGGGCTTGCGGGGCCGGGGCTTGCCGGCGCGCCATTCGCGCGCGGCGCGGAGCCGGGCAGCGAAACGCCGCTCTCCAGCGATCTCAGCGCCTCGTCCAGCGTCGGCAGGTCGGCGGCATGCGCCAACCGGATCAGCACCATCTCGGCGGCGCTGACTGGACGGTTGGAAGTCTGCACCTCGGGAATGCCTTTCAAAAGCATCTGCCATGTCCGCGACAGCACCTTGACCGACAGCGTCCTGGCGAAATCGGCGCCGCGCCGGCGCTCGTCCTCGGACAGCGAGGCGTCGTCGACAGCAGCCGGCACGAAGCGCAGACGGGTGACCAGATGGTTGAACTCGGCAAGGTCGGTCAGCACCGCGGCAGGATCGGCGCCGGTATCGTACTGGGCACGGAATTCGGCAAGCGCGGCGGCGACGTCGCCCTTCATGACATGTTCGAACAGGTCGACGATGCGGGCACGGTCGGCCAGGCCCAGCATGGCGCGGACCGCTTCGGCGCTGACCGCGCCGCCGCCATGGGCGATCGCCTGGTCGAGGATGGACTGCGCGTCACGCATCGAGCCTTCGGCCGCGCGGGCGATCATCGCCAGTGCATCGTCTTCGACTTCGATGCCCTCCAGACCCGCTATCCTGGCAAGGTCGGCCTTGATCATTGCCGCATCGATGCGCCTGAGGTCGAAACGCTGGCAGCGCGACAGGACGGTGATCGGCACCTTGCGGATTTCGGTGGTGGCGAAGATGAACTTGACGTGCGGCGGCGGCTCTTCCAGCGTCTTCAGCAGGCCGTTGAAGGCCTGGTTGGAAAGCATGTGCACTTCGTCGATGATGTAGACCTTGTAGCGCGCCGATACCGGGGCGTAGCGCACGCGTTCGATGATGTCCCTGATGTCGTCGATGCCGGTATGCGAGGCGGCGTCCATCTCGATGACGTCGACATGGCGGCCTTCCATGATCGCCTGGCAATGCTCGCCGAGCACGGCAAGGTCGACTGAAGGCTGGTCGACGGTCGATGTTTTATAGTTCAGGGCCCGCGCCAGTATGCGCGCGGTCGTCGTCTTGCCGACGCCGCGCACGCCGGTCAGCATCCACGCCTGGGCGATGCGGCCGGTGGCAAAGGCATTGGTCAAGGTGCGGACCATCGGCTCCTGGCCGATCAGTTCGGAGAAATTCGACGGTCGGTATTTGCGCGCCAGCACGCGATAGGCGGCAGGCTTGTCCGATTTCCCGGCGTCGTTTCCGGCTTCGCTCATTCGCCCGTTAAGCTCCAAGGGCTGCCACTGGAGGCGGCCGATTCCTGCGCATAGTTTCGCCCGCACGGCTTGGCGCCGTCAATGTCGGGGCAAAAGGCGAAGAGGCGGGAGGCTGGAACAATGACCCGTTCCGGGCTCGTTAGGGCTGCTTCCTTCCGGACCTGACCCGGTTGGCGAGTGGACCGTCCACCACCAACCTCCCGGCCTCCATATCGGCAATCCGGCGATGAAATGCAAGTGCGGATGATAGGACGTGAGCGACGGCGAAAGCTGAAAGCAAAAACCCGCCTCGGCGGGCGGGTCGTTGGCGCGAATAGTCACCATAGCGAGATTAGTAGCATAGCTGCCGGCACAAAGCAAGAACAAAATGTGGCTGCGGTCAAAATTGTCGACCTCGGCGGGGCAGCGCCAACCTGATGCAATGCCTTGGTCCTCGGTTCTTCGCGCACAATCAGCGCCACGACGGCCAATGTTGCTTGCTGCCCCTTGCGGCCCCCCGGTAGCCGCTCTAGCGTCGATAAAGTTCAAAAAACGTCAAAATGCGAGGGAAACGCCGATGCTGCCGGGCCTCAAGGCCGGATTCACGCTTGACGCTCAGCTGGAAGCCGACAGCGAACAGCTGATGTGGCTCGGCCTGTGCGAATTGCGCGTCATGAACGACCGCCGCTGGCCGTGGCTGCTGCTGGTGCCGCAGCGACCGGGCATCGAGGAAATCCACGACATGACGCCGCTCGACCAGGCGATGCTGACCTTCGAGACCAACATGGTGGCGCTGGCGCTGAAGCGGGTGACCGGCTGCACCAAGATCAACACCGGCGCGCTCGGCAACATCGTGCGGCAGTTGCACGTGCATGTTATCGCGCGCTCGGAAGGCGATCCCGGCTGGCCCGGCCCGGTGTGGGGGCACGGCCTGCGCGAGCCCTACCAGCGCTCCGACATTCGCAAGTTTGCGGAAAAGATCAAGGCAGCGCTATAAGCCTCTCCCGTGTCCATCTTGAACCTTCCCGAGTCCGCATGAGCTTTAGCCTGTTTGACGCGCCCTTGCGCGAGCCGAGCCAGTTCGTCGGCTTCGCCGGCAACATCATCGACCGGCAATCCGAAAACCGCGCCGACGATTCCGTCGAAAAGGCGCTCGCCGATCCGACGACTCGGCTTTTGCTGATGCATGGCGGCCGGCTCTATCTGAAGCTTGCGCAAGACGCATTCGATCCCTGGTTCGGCGTGGCCGAAAGCCGGCCGCTCGAGGCATCGCCCGAAAACGGCGTCCTGCTCGGCTTTTCCGAAAGCGGCCCGGTGCTGGCGGTGCCGGCCGGGATCGAGCCCGAGCAGCTTCCCGAGACGATCAAGGCGATCGACTATCGCTCGGTCTATATGCAGGGGCTGATCGACGAAGCGGCGGCCGGCGCGCTGGCACAAGGGGCGGCGCTGCTCGCCTGGCATGCCAGCCATCGCTTCTGCAGCAAATGCGGCACCGAAGCCGAGATGCGGGCCGGCGGTTACAAGCGGCATTGCCCGGCCTGCGGCACCGAGCACTTTCCGCGCACCGACCCGGTGGCGATCATGCTGACGGCGACGCGCGAAAAATGCCTGCTCGGCCGCGGCCGGCATTTCGGGCCCGGCATGTATTCGGCGCTCGCCGGTTTCATCGAGCCGGGCGAGACGATCGAGGCGGCGGTGCGCCGCGAAACGCTGGAGGAAGCCGGCATCCGGCTCGGCCGCGTCGTCTACCACGCCAGCCAGCCCTGGCCGTTTCCCTATTCGCTGATGATCGGCTGCTTCGGCGAACCGCTCAACGACGATATCCAGGCCGACCTTAACGAGCTGGAAGATTGCCGCTGGTTCTTTCGCGACGAGGTGCTCTCGATGCTGGCCCGCGAGCATCCGGGCGGCCTGGTGACGCCGCCAAAGGGGGCGATCGCCTATAACCTGATCCGCGCCTGGGCCGACAGCGCGTAGCGCAGGGACATCACAGGAGCAGAAAATGATCCGTCACACCGTCGTGTTCACGCTGAAGCATCCGCCGCACTCGCTCGAGGAAAAAAGGTTCCTCGCCGATGCCAAGAGAATCCTCGCGGCGATAAAGGGCGTCACGCATTTCGAGCAGTTGCGGCAGGTCAGCCCCAAGAACGAGTACCGCTTCGGCTTCTCGATGGAGTTCGCCGATCAGCGGGCTTACTCCGGCTACAACGATCATCCCGACCACGTCGCCTTCGTCCGCGACCGCTGGATCCCCGAGGTCGAGGCGTTTATGGAGATCGACTACGTGCCGCTCGGCTGGGGCTGAGACGGGGAAGCGGCGCTCCAAAAAATCAATACCCCGCGTCGCGGTCCACCACATTTTCCAGCGCTTCGCCGCGCTCGAAGGCGTCCATCTGGCGCAGCATGATCGGCGCCAGGTGGACCGGATCGGAAGTTGCCGCCGCATGCGGCGTCACGAACACTTTAGGATGGTTCCATAGCGGGCTGGTCTTCGGCAGCGGCTCGACCTCGAACACGTCGAGGCTGGCTTCCTTCAGCGTGCCGTCGTCCAGCGCGCGCAAAATGTCGGCGTCCTTCTGCAGCCTGCCGCGCCCGGCATTGATCAGCACCGAGCCGCCGAGACCGTTGCGCTTGCGTAGCTCCTTCAGCACGCCGTGGTTGACGATGCCGTGCGTCTGCGGCGTCAGCGGCAGAAGCACCACCAGGATGTCGGTAGCGTTGAGGAACGGGATCAGGCCGGCCTCGCCCGCATAAGTCGAGACACCTTGCATCGGCCGATCGCTGCGCGACCAGCCATTGACCGGAAAGCCGAGCGACAACAGCACCGACGCCGCCGCGCGGCCGAGCGTGCCGAGCCCCATAATGCCGACCGAGATGTCGCTGGCCGGCCGCTGCTGCGGTTCGTGCCAGATCTTCTTCTGCTGCTGGGCGCGGTAGAGCATGCCCTGGCGATGGTGGTCGAGCACCCGCCAGACGACGTACTCGGTCATGTACTGGGTCAGGTTGTCGGCCACCACCTTGACGACCGGTACGTCGGGCAAGGTGGGATCGGCGAAGATGTGGTCGACGCCGGCGCCGATCGAGAAGATGGCGCGCAGATTGGGCAGCGACGACAAGAGGTTCGGCCGCTGTTTCCACACCACCGCATAGGTGATCGACGGATCGGCGGCGCCATTCGGCTCGAGCACCACTTCGCGCTCCGCCGACAGCAGTTCGCGCCAACGCAGCGGATGAATACCGGTGAGGGCAAGCAGGATGCGGCCTTTTTCCATTGCGGATTGTTTTTCCTTTTTACCAACAGCGTTCGCGTCCCGACGTGCAAGGGCGCGGCAGCGTTTTGATTTTGTGCATGATCTCTGGCGAAAATCTACTCGCTAACGATGCCGACCGGCGCCGTTTCGATCTTGAAGGCGGCCGAGATCAACGCCTTTGTATAGTCGGTCCGCGGGTTGCCAAAAATCTGATCGGAAGGTCCGGCTTCGACGATCCTGCCATTGCGCATGACGATGACTTCATTGGCGAGCGCGCGGATGACCCTCAGATCGTGGCTGATGAAGAGATAGGCGAGGTCGTGCTTGGCCTGCAGGCTGCGCAAGAGGTCGACGACCTGCGCCTGCACGCTCATGTCGAGCGCCGAGGTCGGCTCGTCCAGCATGACGAAGCGCGGGTTGAGCACCATGGCGCGCGCGATGGCGACGCGCTGGCGCTGGCCGCCGGAGAATTCGTGCGGATAGCGGTTGCGCGTCGCCGGATCGAGGCCGACTTCCTGCAGCACGTCGACGACACGCTCGTCGCGCGCATCGGGCGACAGTTTCGGCTCGTGGATCTTCAACCCTTCCTCGATGATCTCGGCGACCGACATGCGCGGGCTGAGCGAGCCGAACGGATCCTGGAAGACGATCTGCAGTTCGCGCCGCAGCGGCCGCATTTCGTTGAAGGATAGCTGATCGATGCCGCGTCCGTTGAACTGGATATTCCCGGTCGACGAGATCATCCTGGCCAGCGCCAGGCCGAGCGTCGTCTTGCCTGAGCCGGATTCGCCGACGACGCCAAGCGTCTGACCGGCCCGCACGGTGACGTCGATGCCGTCGACCGCCTTCACATTGTCGACGGTGCGCCGGAAGAAGCCCTTCTTGATCGGAAACCAGACCTTGACGTCGTTGCCGACCATCACTGGCTTGGCGGCCTGGTTGGCCGCCGGCGGCTTGCCCTTCGGCTCGGCGGCAAGCAGATGCCGGGTGTAGGCGTGCTGCGGATTGGCGAATATCTCCTTGGTCGGGCCGGTCTCGACGATCTTGCCCTTGGTCATCACGCAGACCCGGTCGGCGATCTTCCTGACGATGCCGAGATCGTGGGTGATGAACAGCATCGACATGTTCTTGCGGCTTTTCAGGCCGGCGAGCAATTCGAGGATCTGCGCCTGGACGGTGACGTCGAGCGCCGTCGTCGGCTCGTCGGCGATCAACAGTTCAGGCTCGTTGGCCAGCGCCATGGCGATCATGACGCGCTGGCGCTGGCCGCCGGAAAGCTGGTGCGGATAGGCGTCGAGCCGCTTCTCCGGTTCGCGGATGCCGACCTCGTGCAGAAGTTCCAGCGTGCGCGCCTTGGCGGTGCGATCCCCCAGGCCCTGGTGCAATTTCAGCACCTCGACGATCTGCTGCTCGATCGTGTGCAGCGGGTTGAGCGAAGTCATCGGCTCCTGGAAGATCATGGTGATCTTGTTGCCGCGCACACGGCGCAAGTCTCTCTCGTCCGTGGCCAGCAGGTCGGCGCCGAGGAACAGGATCTTTCCCGAGGGGTGGCTGGCGGTCGGATAGGGCAGCAGCTTCAGCACCGACAGCGCGGTGACCGACTTGCCGGAGCCGGATTCGCCGACCAGCGCCACCGTCTCGCCCTTGGCGAGGTCGAAGGAAATATGGTCGACGGCGATCGACTGGTTGCCGCCTTGCGTGAAGGCGACGCTGAGGTCTTGTATGGAAAGGAGAGGGGCGGTCATGGCTCAACTTCCGCGACAACCCTGTCCAAGGCGGAAATTTCCTGTCGCATGATCGAAATTTTGACTGCCATTTGAGGGGGGACGAGACGATTTGGTGCGATAGAATAGGTCTCTTTCAATCTCGTGTCCGCGGTCTGCTTTCTGCCGTCGTTCAGTGAAATGAGCTGAAGCATTTTTTTGCAAGCGCATCGTTGTTTTCAAAGGCATAGATGAAAATGTTGGTGTCGACATAAAGCCGGACTGCAGCCATCAATCCTCCCACTCATCGCGGAGGGCACGAACACGCGCGACAGCCTCGTCGAGGCTTGTTCCCGGCGCGTTGGCCTGAGCATTCCGCATGAGTTCAAGCAATTGTTCGCGGCCAAGAGGCCTGTTGGCCTCCTCTTCCACTGTCACTTTGACCGAGGCGCTCGGAGCTGTGCCCCTTCGCAGTTCATCCGGGAGCTTCGATGCCGGGTAGTGTTCAAGGATGACCTTATTCATAACCCTTTCCTTCCCCGACGTGCGGCTTGACGGACTGAACCGACGCCAACACCGTCATGGGTCCGGGTTCGCTCGATATCGGCCGGAATATAACATGCCGAATGCCAGCCCGCATCGCTCTCATCTGAACGTCTTGCGCGGATCGAAAGCGTCGCGGGTGGCCTCGCCGACGAAGACCAGCAGCGACAGCATCAGCGAGATGACGACGAAGCCGGAAATGCCGAGCCATGGCGCGTTGAGATTGCGCTGTGCCTGCTTCAACAACTCGCCGAGCGAGGCGGAGCCGGGCGGCAGGCCGAACCCGAGATAGTCGAGCGAAGTCAGCGTCGAAATCGAGCCGCTGAGCAGGAAGGGCAGGAAGGTCAGCGTCGCCACCATGGCGTTGGGCAGCAGATGCCGGAACATGATGGTGATGTTGGACACGCCGAGCGCGCGCGCCGCATTGACATATTCGAAATTGCGGGCGCGCAGGAACTCGGCCCTTACTACGCCGACCAGTGCCACCCAGGAAAACAGCAGCATCAATCCGAGCAGGATGAAGAAGCCGGGCGGCAGGATGGCGGCGACGATCAAGAGCAGATACAGCACCGGGATGGCCGACCAGATCTCGATGAAGCGCTGGAACAGAAGGTCGGTCCAGCCGCCGAAATAGCCCTGCAAGGCGCCGGCCGCCACGCCGATCAGCGCCGAGCCGGCAGTCAGGACCAGGCCAAACAGCACCGAGACCCTGAATCCGTAGATGACGCGCGCCAGCACGTCGCGGGCCTGGTCGTCGGTGCCCAGCCAGTTCCAGTTGCCGACGTTGCAGTTGGGGTCCGCTTCGCCTTTCGGATACTGGTTGCAGCGCGTCTTCTTGTCGTAGAGCCAGGATGGCTTGGTCGGTGCTGCTTCGGGAATGGCATTGTTGACGGTCTGATAGGAGTAGCGCACCGGCGGCCAGATCATCCAGCCATTGGCGTTGATCTCGTCCTGGATGACCGGGTCGCGGTAGTCGGTGACCGCATAGAAGCCGCCGAACTTCTCCTCGGGATAGGCGACCAGGACCGGAAACAGGATCTCGCCCTTGTAGGAGGCGATGATCGGCCTGTCGTTGGCGATCAGTTCGGAAACCAGCGACAGCATGAACAGGAACAGGAATATCCACAACGACCAGTAGCCGCGCCGGTTGGACTTGAAGTTCTGCAGGCGGCGCCGGTTGAGCGGCGACAGAAAGGGCCGCGCGATCCGTGCCGGCGCCGCTTCGGCTATGGCCTGCGCCATCAGACGTCTCTCCGCTCGAAGTCGATGCGCGGATCGACCCAGGTATAGATCAGATCGGACAGCAGCCCGACGAACAGGCCAAGCAGCGAGAAGATGTAGAGATTGGCGAAGACCACCGGATAGTCGCGCTGCACCACCGAATTGAAGCCGAGCAGGCCAAGGCCGTCGAGCGAAAAGATGTTCTCGATCAGCAGCGAGCCGGTGAAGAACGCCGAGATGAAGGCGCCGGGAAAACCGGCGATGACGATCAGCATGGCGTTGCGGAAGACGTGGCCGTAGAGCACCTGCCGCTCCGACAGGCCTTTGGCGCGGGCGGTGACCACATATTGCTTGCGGATTTCCTCGAGGAAGGAATTCTTGGTCAAAAGCGTCGTCGTGGCGAAGGCCGACAGCACCAGCGCGGTCAGCGGTAGGGTCATATGCCAGAAATAGTCGACGATCCTGGCCGGCCACGACAGCTGGTCCCAATTGTCGGAGGTGAGGCCGCGCAGCGGAAACCAGTCCCAGAACGAGCCGCCGGCAAACAGCACCATCAGCAATATGCCGAACAGGAACCCGGGGATGGCGTAGCCGACGATGACGACGCCGCTGGTCCAGACGTCGAAGGTGGAGCCGTCCTTGACCGCCTTGCGGATGCCGAGCGGGATCGAGATCAGGTAGGACAAAAGCGTGATCCACAGCCCGATCGAGATCGACACCGGCATCTTTTCCAGGATCAGGTCGAGCACCGATATGTCGCGAAAGTAGCTGTCGCCGAAATCGAAGCGGAGATAGTTCCACAGCATCATGCCAAAGCGCTCGAGCGGCGGTTTGTCGAAGCCGAACTGCTTCTCCAGCTTCTTGATGAATTCCGGGTCGAGCCCTTGCGCGCCGCGGTATTTCGAGCCGACGTCGCCGGCCACGTCGAAATTGGCGCCGCCGGCATCACCCCCGCCGCCGCCGAGGCGATCGCTGCCGCCCTGGTTGGTCAGCCTGGCGATGACCTGCTCGACCGGCCCGCCAGGCGCGAACTGGATGACGGCGAAGGACACCGCCATGATGCCGAACAGGGTCGGGATCATCAGCAGGATGCGGCGCAGTATATAGGCGCCCATCAGTTTTTACCCTCCTTAGGGAGGACCACTGTGGCTGGGGGTGCCCCCGAGGCAATCGCTTCAGGCCAATTGTCGACGCCGGCGCCGCCTCTCGTTGTCCTGCCGGACATTTCTCCCCGTATAGTGACGGGGAGAAAGGGGCTGGCCGTAGTCTCGGCGCTTTTGTTGCCATGTTTGTGGTTGGCGAAATCCTCGATGAAAGCCCCCCTCTCCCCGTCGCTATACGGGGAGAGGATGCCGGCAGGCAGGTGAGGGGCGGCGCCAACGCCCGCAAGAAATTCAGCCTTTGCCAATCTTTGCCGCCTTGTCCCTGTCGAACCACCACAGCGCTTCCATCGCGAAGCCGTAGTCGGGTTTCGTTTCGTCGAAACCGAACATGTCCCAGAAGGCCACGCGGTGATTCGCCGAATACCAACTAGGAATCCAGTCCATGCGCGCGCGCAAGACCCGATCCAGCGAACGCAGCACTGTCGTCAGTTCCCGACGGTTTTTGACGCGGTCTATCGCCTCGACAAGCATGTCGATCGCCGGGTCTGCCGTGCCGGACAGATTGCGCGATCCCTGCAGGTTGGCCGAGCGTGAATGGAAGATGCCGTCCATTCCCTCCCGTGTTGGCGTCGGCGAGAACAGCACCGCCATCGCTATCATGTCGAAATCGAAGCTCGCCTGCCTGGCTTGGTGCTGTGCCGACTCGACCAGGCGGATTGAGGCGTCGAAGCCGATGGCCTTCAAATTCTCTGCCCACGGCCCATAGATGCGCACCAAACCTTCGTCGTCAGCAAGGATTTCTAACCTGAAAGTTTCGCCGGCGGCATTCTGGAAAAATTGACCGGACCGTTTCCATCCCGCGTCAGCCATCAGCTTTTGCGATGCGCGCAGCAATTTCCGGTCACGGCCGCTGCCGTCGGATGGGGGCAGAGCATAGACTTCGCCGAAGACTTCAGGCGCAAGCTTGTCGCGAAGCGGTTCCAGCAGCGTCAGTTCGTCAGGAGACGGTACGCCGGTGGCTTTGAATTCCGATCGTTCGAAATTGGATTGCGAACGATCATAGAGGCCGTAGAACAGCGATTTGTTGGTCCATTCGAAATCGAAGCACAACGCAATGGCGCGGCGCACGCGCATGTCCCGAAACCGTTCGCGCCGCTGGTTCAAGGCTGTCGCGTACATTAACGGGCGCTTTTCGGAAGGAAACTCGCGTTTAACCACCTTGCCCGCGGTGAGCGCCGGAAAATCGTAGCCGGTAGCCCATACGCGCGACGTTGCCTCTTCGCGGAAATGGACTTCGCCCTTCTTGAAAGCCTCGAAAGCCGCCTGACGGTCGCCATAGAACTCTATGCGCAGCTTGTCGAAATGGAACTGTCCTTTATTGACCGGCAGGCCGCGGCCCCAATAGTCCACGACGCGCTCGAACTCGATTGTCTGTCCCGGACGCACCAACCCGACCTTGTAAGGGCCGGATCCGAGCGGCGCCTTCATGCGGGAGCTGTCAAACGGGGCGATCGCGAAATATGCCTTGGAGAGGATCGGGAACGTTGCGACATCCAGGATGGTGCGTTCCGATTGCTTGCCCGAAAAAGTCAATCTCAGCGTTCCAGTATCGGCGGCGACGGCTTGGGTCATCTCACGGAGCGGCAGCGAGAGATCGGGATGGCCCTGATCCTTGAAAAGGGTGAACGTATATGCGGCATCCTCTGCGGTCAGCGGCGAGCCGTCATGCCAGCGCGCCTGCGGGCGCAGGGCGAACTCGAACATGTTGCGGTCCGCCGAGATCGTCACGCTTTCAGCCAGCAGTCCATAGATGGAATCCGGCTCGTCCTGTGCGCCGGTCATGAGCGAATCGAAACACATTTCCATGCGCGGCGGGGCGTCACCCTTGGGCACGAAGCTGTTCAGCGTGTTGAAGGTGTAGGGATTCTGGTTGAACACCCATTGCGATGGGCCGAAATTGAAGATGCCGCCCTTGGGCGCGTCGACATTCACATAGTCGAAATGCGGGAAATCAGGAGGATATTTGAGATCGCCGAAGGCCGACAACCCGTGCAGTTTCACGCCGGTCGGGATCGCGGCGAAAGCCCGGCCCGGCAGCCATGAAGCTGCCGCGGCGGCACCACCCAGGGCGAGGAAGCCGCGACGAGGCAGCGCTGCCATCAATTGCCACTCTTGTATTTGGCCGCCAGCGCCTTTTCCTTGACCGGATCGACCCACCAGGAATCCGTGTCCACGCCTAAATAGGCAGGCTGCTTTTCAGGCATGCCGAACTTGTTCCAGTAGGCCAGCCAGACCACGGGCCTGTGCCATTGCGGCACGACATAGTAATTCCACAACAGCACCCGGTCGAGCGCATGGGTGGCAGCAACCAGATCGTCGCGGTCGGTGGCGTAGATAACGCGGTCGACCAGCGCGTCGACAATCGGATCCTTAATGCCCATCAGATTGCGTGAGCCAGGTGCGTCGGCGGCTTTTGAGCTCCAGAAGTCGCGTTGCTCGTTGCCGGGCGAATCCGACTGTGGGAAGATCCCCGTCACCATGTCGAAGTCGAAGCTACGGGTGCGGTTCACATATTGACTGGGGTCAACAATGCGAAGTGCGGCATCAATACCGATCTTTCGCAAATTATCGACGTAGGGATTTGCGATGACTTCGTCTGTCGGGTCCCGTCCCAGGATCTCCAGCTTGAATTGCTGGCCCGTTTGGGCATTGACCATTTTGCCGCCCTTGATGACCCAACCAGCCTTGGCGAACAGGTCGACCGCGGACTTCAGGTATTTACGCTCCGCCTGCGGCGTGTCGTAGACCGGCAGTTTGAATTCCTCGGTGAACACTTCAGGCGGCAGCTTGTCACGATATTGCTCGAGAATCTCCAGCTCCTTGCCTTTCGGCAGGCCGCTGGACGCCAGGTTGGTGCCCTGGAAATAGCTGCTCGTGCGGGTGTTAAGACCGAAGAACAGCGTACGATTCATGCTTTCGAAATCGAGCACGTCGGTCAACGCCTCGCGTATGCGTCGATCCTGAAACTGCGGACGTCGCAGATTAAGCGCGAAACCCTGCATCGGCTCGGGCGACTCGGTCTTGAACTCCCTCTTGATGACGTCGCCTTGCTTGATCGCGGGAAAGTTATACGCCGTCGACCAGCGTCTGGAGCTGTTTTCCGCGTTGATGTCCTCAAGCCCACCCTTGGTGAATGCCTGCCAAGCCGCATTCTCATCGAGGATGTAGGTGTACCGCTTCGTGTCGAAATTCTCTCGGCCGATCTTCACCGGCAACTTGGCGGCCCAATAGTCAGGCACGCGCTGCCATACAATTTCCGAACCTGGCTTGAAGCTGGCGATCTTGTAAGCGGCCGAACCCAGCGGCGGCTCCAGCGTCGGCCGGGTGACGTCGCGCTTCTTGCCGTTGGCGTCAGTGCCATCCCACCAGTGCTTGGGCAGTACGACGAGGTCGCCGAGAATCTTGGGCAGTTCGCGATTGCCCTTCTGGCTGAAATGGAACTCGACCTCACGATCGGAGATTGCGACCGCATCGGTAACGTTCTCGAAATAACGGCTGTATTGCGGGCTGTTGGCCTTTAGCACCTGGAACGACCAGATCACGTCGTCGACGGTGATCGGCTGGCCGTCATGCCACTTCGCCCGCGGATCGAGCCGGTAGGTCGCCGAGGAATAATCGGCCGGATATTTATAGGCTTCAGCGACCAGCGAATGGCTGGTGCTGCCTTCGTCGGTCGCCTGCTCCATTAGCGTGTCGTAGAGCAGACCGCCGCCAAAAGGGACGAAGCCAGCGGCGGCAGAACCCTGGACGATGTAGGGATTGAAGCTGTCAAACGTGCCGGGCGCCACCGAATTCAGCGTGCCGCCCTTGGGTGCATCCGGATTGATGTAATCGTAGTGCTGGAAGTTGTCGCCATATTTGGATTCGCCGATCAGCGACGAGGTCGTGCGCCATTCGTCCGCGAGGGCCGCCTGCAGGCCGCCGGCAAAAGCAGCCAGCATAAGCACCGATTTCAGAAGCGTCCGCGCTCGGCCAACCGTCATGCGTTCTCCTCTTCGCGATATAGCGCCGTCACGATAGCGTCTGGGCCCAATCTAGATCATTTGGCGCCGCTGAAAACCGCAACCGAGCGGCTTTGTCGTCGCATATGCATTTTTCCTAACGAAAAAGCCGGGCTGAACCCGGCTTTTTCAAGGATTATGTCATTACAGTTTTGTTATTTTGCGGGTGCAGCCGGAGCGGCTGGCGCCGCGCCTTCTGCCGGCTTGGCAGGGGCTGCACCTTCGGCCGGCTTGGCGGGCGCGTTCTCGGCCGAGGCGCCGGGCGCCGGCAGCGGCTTCGGATTGTCCGACAGCGTGCGCAGATAGGCGATGACGTTGGCGCGGTCCTCATCCTTCGGCAGGCCGGCGAAACCCATCGCGGTGCCCTTCACGAACTTCTTCGGCGAGGTGATGAAGTGGTTGAGGTTGTCGTAGGTCCACTTCTCGCTGCCGCCCTTGGAGAACTCCTTCATGCCGGCAGAATAGGCAAAGCCCTCATGCTCGGCGACCGGACGGTCGATGATGTCCCACAGATCGGGGCCCACCTTGTTGGGGCCGCCCTTTTCGCCGGAATGACAGGCCTGGCATTTCTTGAAGACGGCGGCGCCCGCTTCGGCGTTGGCGGTGGTCAGCAGCTCGGCGATCGGCTTGGCCTCCGCGGCGGGAGCGGCCGGGCCGCCTTCGGCAGGCTCGGTCGCCTCGATGGCAAAGCCGGGCTTTTCCGGCGCCGGCGAGGCAAACAGCGCGTCGGACACGATGCCAACGGAAAAGACAATGAACACCGTGCCGAGGAAAGCGGCGAGCAGCTTGTTGACTTCGTTGGAATCCATACGCCCCAGGCTCCCTTTTCCGGCGGACCGATCCGTCCACTCCGTCCGTCGGTATCGTGAACCACCCTGCGAGGCGGTCAAATCGCGCGGAAACTAGGTCTTTTGCTCCGGCGTTGCAACACCTATAAGGGCGCTGCCAGTGAGACCTTTTGCCACTTTTGTCCTCCTCTTTTTCGAGCCCCTGCCCGCCTCATGTCCACCCTCATCCTGATCCCGGCCCGCATGGCCTCGACCCGCCTGCCGGGCAAGCCGCTGGCCAACATCGCCGGCACTCCGATGATCGTCCACGTCGCCCGCCGTGCTGCCGAGGCCGGGCTCGGCCGGGTCGTCGTCGCCACCGATACGCAAGGCGTTGCGGAGGCGGTGCGCGCGCATGGTTTCGAGGCGGTGATGACACGGGCGGACCACGAAACCGGCTCCGACCGCATCTTCGAAGCGCTGACCATTCTCGACCCTGGCAACAGCGTCGAGACCATCGTCAATGTGCAGGGCGATCTGCCGACCATCGAGCCCCTTGTTATCGGCGCCGCGCTGAAGCCTTTCGAGAACGCAGCGGTCGACATCGCCACGCTCTGCGTCGAGATCGTCCGCGACGAGGAAAAGACCAATCCGAACGTCGTCAAGCTGGTCGGCTCGCCACTCTCGGCGACGCGGCTCAGGGCGCTCTATTTCACCCGCGCCACCGCCCCCTGGGGCGAAGGCCCGCTCTACCATCATATCGGCCTCTATGCCTATCGCCGCGCCGCACTCGAACGCTTCGTTGCGTTGAGGCCGTCGCCGCTGGAGCGCCGCGAGCGGCTGGAGCAGTTGCGGGCGCTCGAGGCCGGCATGCGCATTGATGCGGAGATCGTGCAGTCGGTGCCGCTTGGCGTCGATACGCCGGACGATCTCGAACGCGCCAGGGCACTCCTTTCCAACTAAGAAATTCTTCCCCCAATTCCCGAGACTCTGCGCATGCCTGAAAAGACCAACAAAATATCCTTCCAGGGCGAGCCGGGCGCCAATTCCGACACCGCCTGCCGCAACATGTTCCCGTCGATGGAGCCGTTGCCGTGCCCGACTTTCGAGGACGCCTTCAACGCGGTCGAGACCGGCAAGGCCGATCTGGCGATGATCCCGATCGAGAACACCATTGCCGGCCGCGTCGCCGACATCCATCACCTCTTGCCGGAATCGAAGCTGCACATCATCGGCGAATATTTCCTGCCGATCCACTTCCAGCTGATGGTGTTGCCCGGCGTCAGGCGCGACGAGATCAGGACCGTGCACAGCCACATCCACGCGCTCGGCCAATGCCGCAAATACATCCGCAAGAACGGCTGGAAGGCGACGGTTGCCGGCGACACGGCGGGCGCCGCCAAGATGGTCGCCGCGATGAAGGACCGCACCATGGCCGCGCTGGCGCCGGCGCTGGCCTCGACCCTCTACGGGCTCGACATCATCGAAGAGAATGTCGAGGACACCGACAGCAACGTCACCCGCTTCGTCGTGCTGACAAAGAACAAGCAATGGGCCGAACGCCCCTCGGCCGACGCCAAGATGATGACGACCTTCATCTTCCGCGTCCGCAACGTGCCGGCGGCGCTCTACAAGGCGATGGGCGGCTTCGCCACCAACGGCATCAACATGACCAAGCTGGAAAGCTACCAACTCGGCGCGTTTACGGCGACGCTGTTCTACGCCGACATAGAGGGCCATCCCGACGACCCGCTGGTGAAGCTGGCGCTCGACGAGCTCGCCTTCTTCTCGCGCGAAATGCGCATTCTCGGCGTCTACCCCGCCAGTGCCTCGCGCGAGCAATGGAAGGTGGCGGATTAGGGTCCGGTCAGGTCAGGCTGAGCTTGTTCTGCTTGGCCGGCTTGCCGCATTCGCGGCGGCTGATCGACCGGCTCATGGCGTCGATCTTGCCGCTTGCCTGGTCGGCGTCACGTTTGGCTTTTGAGCGCATGTCCGGCGTGAACGGGCCGAAGCCCGTCGCCGGGTTGGAGAAGGACGGCTTGGCGTCCACCGGCAAATGATATTGCTGCGCCAGGCCGTTTCGTTGCGCCAGCAATTGGTCGCAAGGCACCTTGTCATATAGCAGCGAGGACTGGACGTTTTCGTCCTGCCGTTCGGACATCGAATTGCCGACGCAGCCGGCCATCGCCAGGCAAGATGCCAAGACCATCATGTTCCAGCGCATGAACGTGCTCCTTGTCTTTCGCAGCTGCCACTCTCCTGTGCAGCGGCAGGAGTCTTAGCCAGATTTTACGCTGCCGGAAAGCAAGCTTGCCAGTACGGCAAGCCCTTCGACCGGTTCGCGGCGATCCTGCCGGATAATCGTTGCCTGCAGCGACAGGACCGAAAAGCCGTTGGCGTCCAGAACCCGCTCTACATAGCTTTGCGAATGCGCATAGCGGCGCGACGGCTGCAAGGCGAAATCGCCGCTGCCAGATAGGTCGCCGCCGGAGAGCGTCTCGACGGAGAACGCAAACAGACCGCCGCCGGCAAGCATTCCGGCAATCTTGGTCACCACCTTGTCGAGTGCGCCGAGATAGATGAACACATCTGCCGCCGTCACCAGATCGGCTTTCGGGCCTGAATAGCAAAAATCCTGCAGGTCCGTCTTGACGAGCAGATCGTAGACGCCTTTGGCGCGCGCCTGCCTCAGCATGCCGGCCGAGATGTCGTAACCCTCCAGCCGATCGGCGATCGGCCGCAGTCTCTGGCCCATGAGGCCGGTGCCGCAGCCGAGATCGAGCACCAGCGAAAACCGGCCCGGCCGTGCTGCCCGGATGGCTCGGTCGAGACATTCGGGCAGACGATAGCCTAGCCTGTCGACCAGCTCACCCTCGAAGCTTCCGGCATAGTGGTCGTACAGCGTCTCGACAAAGGCGCTGGGCGGCGCCTGGGCGGCCGCTGCCTTGCCGATCAATTGCAGCTTGAGCACCGCGCCGAGCCTGTCCGCCGGGTCCAGCCGCAGTGCCGTCGTCCAGGCCTGCGCGGCGAGATCGGGCGCGCCCGCCGCCTCCTGCATCTCACCGAGGCGGAACCAGCCGGCCGGCCATTGCGGCGCCAGTTCGAGCGCGCCGAGCAGCAATTCCGACGCTGCCGCATGATCGCCGGACGCATGGAGCATTTCGGCATAGTCGGCGCGGCGGTCGGCGGTCGGATCGCCGGACGAAGTCTGGAGCGGTTTCATGGCGATCAGGTTCCGCCGGTGTTTTGCGGCCGGCCTGCGCTCTATGCTGGAGTCAGCAGTGACTTACAACAGGCTTCCCGCGCCGGAATTAGCGCCTATCTTGGGGCCATGCGCGCCAGCGACCTGCTTCATCCCCGGCCGGAAGGGCTGTATTGCCCGCCCGGCGATTTCTTCATCGACCCGGTGCGGCCGGTCAACCGGGCGCTGATCACACATGGCCATTCCGACCATGCCCGCCCCGGCCACCGCTCGGTGATGGCGACGCAGCAGACGCTCGACATCATGGGGCTGCGCTACGGCGAAGATTTTGCCGGAACGACGCAAGCCGCCGTGCTCGGCGAGACGATCACGCTCGACGGCGTCACCGTCAGCTTTCACCCGGCTGGCCATGTGCTGGGCTCGGCGCAGATCAAGGTCGCGCATCAGGGCACATGCATCGTCGCGTCCGGCGACTATAAGCGCCAGAAGGACGCGACCTGCGAGCCGTTCGAGCCACTCAAATGCGACGTCTTCATCACCGAGGCGACGTTCGGCCTGCCGGTGTTCCGCCATCCGCCCGATAGCGAAGAGATCGCCCGGTTGCTGAAATCGACCGAGCAGTTTCCCGAACGCACGCATCTGGTCGGCGCCTATGCGCTTGGCAAGGCGCAGCGCGTCATGCGCCTGCTGCGCGATGCCGGCTACGAAAAGCCGATCTACATCCATGGCGCGCTGGCCAAGCTCAGCGAGTATTTCCAGAGCCAGGACATCGATCTCGGCACACTGGAACCGGCGACCGTCGAGAGCGGCGCGAAAAGCGACTTTGCCGGCGCCATCGTCGTCGGCCCGCCATCCGCGTTCGCCGATCGCTGGGCGCGGCGTTTTCCCGATCCGATGTCGTGCTTCGCCTCAGGCTGGATGCGCATCCGCCAGCGCGCCAAACAGGGCGGCGTCGAGCTGCCGCTGATCATCTCCGATCACTCCGACTGGGACGAGCTGACAGCGACGATCAAGGAGACCGGCGCCGAGGAAATCTGGGTGACGCATGGCCGCGAGGAGGCGCTGGTGCGCTGGTGCGAACTCGAAGGCATCGCCGCCAGGCCGCTGCATCTGGTTGGCTATGAGGACGAGGGCGATTGATGGTGGAAATCGCCGGTATGGCGTTCTGTCGCGCCCCCCTCTGGCCTGCCGGCCATCTCCCCCACGAGGGGGGAGATCGGCAGCTTTGGCGCCGCGCTCGTTCCCTCAACGCTGGAGATTGGCGAAACCAGTGGCGACATCCAATCTCCCCCCTCGTGGGGGAGATGTCCGGCAGGACAGAGGGGGGCGCGAAGGATCGCAAGCTTCCCCCCTTGGCGCTCCTCCCATGAACCGCTTCGCCGAGCTTCTCGACCGGCTGGTGCTGACGCCGTCGCGCAACGGCAAGCTGACGCTTTTGACCGATTATTTCCGCAGCGTCGAGGATCCTGACCGCGGGCTGGCGCTGGCGGCCATCACCGGCGATCTGTCCATCGCCGCGGTCAAGCCGGCGATGCTGCGCACGCTGGTCGTCGAGCGCATGGATCCGGTGCTGTTCGGCTATTCCTACGACTATGTCGGCGACCTGGCCGAGACCGTGTCGCTGGTCTGGCCGCAAGCGCCGGTCGACATTGCGAACCACGAGCCGACGCTGGCCGAAGTGGTGGCGAAGCTGCAGGCGGCGAGCCGTTCGGACGGGCCTCAGGTGCTGGCCCGGCTGCTCGACAGCGCCAGCACTTCGGCGCGCTTTGCCATCATAAAGCTGGTCACCGGCGGCCTGCGCATCGGCGTCTCGGCGCGGCTGGCCAAGCAGGCGCTCGCTGATTTCGGCAGGGTCGACATCGCCGAAATCGAGGAACTCTGGCACGGCCTGACGCCGCCCTATATCGCGCTGTTCGCCTGGCTGGAGGGTAAAGCGGAAAAACCCAGGAAGACGGCGCTGGCGCTGTTCAGGCCGGTGATGCTGTCGAATGCCGTCGGTGACGGCGACCTCGAAAAGCTCGACCCGGCCGACTACGCGGCCGAATGGAAATGGGACGGCATCCGCGTCCAGGCGGTTTGCGAAGGCGGCATTCGCCGGCTCTATTCGCGCACCGGTGACGATGTCTCCGGCGCCTTTCCCGATCTTGCTGAGGCGATGGATTTTTCCGGCGCCCTCGACGGCGAGCTTTTGGTCGGAGACCCCAGGCAGGCGACGGGCACGTTCTCGGACCTGCAGCAGCGGCTGAACCGCAAGAGCGTGTCACCCAAGATCCAGCAGCAATACCCGGCCTTCATGCGCTGCTACGATGCGCTGCAGATCGGCGACGAGGATGTGCGCGGACTTCCCTTCCGCGAACGGCGCGGCCGGCTCGAGGCCTTTGTGAGGACACTCGATCCGAGCCGCTTCGATCTGTCGCCGCTGGTCGAATTCACCAACTGGCAGGCGCTGGAGGAATTGCGCCGCAAGCCGCTGCATCCGGTCATCGAAGGCGTCATGCTGAAGCGCTGGGATTCGCCTTATGTGGCCGGGCGGCCGAAGGGCCCCTGGTTCAAATGGAAGCGCGATCCGCACACGGTCGACGCCGTACTGATGTATGCCCAGCGCGGCCACGGCAAGCGCTCGAGCTTCTATTCCGATTATACATTCGGCGTCTGGTCCGGGCCGGAAGGATCGGAAGAGCTGGTGCCGGTGGGAAAAGCCTATTTCGGCTTCACCGACGAAGAACTGAGGCAGATCGACAAATATGTCCGCGACAACACGATCGAGCGCTTTGGCCCGGTGCGCTCAGTGCGTGCCGACCGCAGACAAGGCCTCGTACTGGAGGTGGCATTCGAAGGGCTCAACCGCTCGACGCGGCACAAATCGGGCGTCGCCATGCGCTTCCCCCGCATTTCACGATTGCGCTGGGACAAGCCGGCGGCCGAAGCCGACCGCATCGAGACGCTGCAGGCGCTGCTCGACAGTTAACTTAAGGAAGGACTGAAACGCGGATCTCGTAGATGTCGACCGACTTGCCCTGCTTGTCGAAGTCGGAATTGATGGCGATGGTGCCGGCAGCGCCCGGACGCTTGTCGGGAAGGCGCACGTCGAACAGATATTCATTGCGCTCGCGACCGACCGCATAGCGCTTGCGGCCACAGTCGCCGAGTTCGCCGAAATTGCAGTCGACGGAAATCTGCGTCTCCTGCCCCTCCTCGGAGCGTGCGATGATGTCGAATGTGGCATGCTTGCCGGCGATCCTCTCCAGCACGCCTTGCCCGACGTCGAAGCTGATGGCCGAGCCGGATGCGCCCGAGCGGATGCGCAGGAAGGAACCGCTTTCGTCCTGGACAACGTCGGCCTTGGCGTCCGACGGCGCATTGACCTGCGTCGGGTCGCCCGGCGAAAACACGTTGATCCAGTCGCGCGCCTGGTCCTCCTCGCCCTGCTTTGGCGGCGAAGCGGTGTCATCCGGCGTGAAATCGTCGCCGTCGACCGTTGGCGGCACTTCCGGCGGCGCCGTGTCGAGTTCGGTTGCCGATTTGAAGACGCCGGTCTGGTTGGCGAAATAAAGGCCGATGCCGGCGGCTGCGAGCAGCGTCACACCGAGGAAGATCGCGGTCAAAGGCAGGCGGCGCCGCCTCGCCCGCCGGTCGTCGCGGTCGGGCGTCACTTCCGCATCGTCGGTTTCGACGTCGGCTTCGGTCGGAGCCGAGGCCCCCATGTCGATCACCGGCACTTCGGCAACAGGTGCATCGGGCATGATGTCGGGGACGACCGGCAGGACGCGCGACCGGGGCGCATCGGATTCGGGCGGCTGCGCCGGACCGTCAACGACGACATCGGACGACGGCACGGGCTCGGCTTCGGTTTCGGTTTCAGCTGGAGGCTCCACCGCCGGTGCTGTCTCCAAACTGTCGGTCGGCGCGGCGACATCGGGAACCGCCGGCAGGAATTCCGATTCGATTTCGGTGATCTTGGCCTGGACCGCCTTGCGGCGCTTGATGGCGACCTCCACGGTGACGTTTGGATTGGCCTGCAGGGCACGGTCGAGTGCCGCGAAAGCCGATCGATAGACCCGCTCGCGAAACGCCCGGTCGTCGGCATTGCCTTTCTCGAAGGCATTGCGGATCGCTTTTTCGATCGCGTCCAAGCAAATTCCCTCTGCAATTTCATTCACATTGTCATGATCGTTAGCCGCAGGCGACCAATCAATCAACAAGCGAGCGGCCGCATTCTGCCTTGCCGAGGGGTGCAAAGCTCATTTCGGCGGTTTTCGGTAAAGGAATCAACATTTTTCGCTGCTTTTCCGGTCACGACGCCAACGTGGCGGTCGCGCGGCCTGCTGGTGCGGCATCGCGCGACCTAGGCGGATCGGCGCGGCTGCTGCCCTTGCGCCCGGCCTCGGACCGATACGAATTGCCAAGCCTCGTCCTTGAATTCGCTGCTGCCATCTTGAATTCAACGCTACCATCTTGAATTAAACGCTGGTTGCGTCTATCACCCAGCCGATCTTGGAAGCACGGCTTCCCGGGCCGCTTTAGCTCAGTTGGTAGAGCACATCATTCGTAATGATGGGGTCAGGTGTTCGAGTCACCTAAGCGGCACCAAACGATTTACCCGCGCGCCTCCTTCAACCAGCGCTCAGCCGAGTGGAAAGGCCGACGCCGCCGAGACGAGGGCGAGCATTGCCAGCACGACCCCCGCCGCCCGGCAGATGACCCGATGATGCCGCATCGCGGCAGCGCGCACGACCGGACGCGAAAGGGCGACGGCCAGAAATCCGTACCAGCCAATGTCGATGATGGCGACGATGGCCGCGACCATCAGCATCTCGTTCGAATTCCGGATCGGCAGCATCAGCCCCATGAAGGCGACGGCAAAGAAAGTGGCGGTTTCAGGCGAGAGAATGCTGATGAGAAACCCGCCGGCAAACAATCCGGCCTGTCGTCTCTGAGGCTCGTCGCCGACGGCCGGCGGCGCCGTTCTGGCGATGCGCAGGGCCATCCAGCCAAGGACCGCCGCACCAGCGATCTTGACCGCCGGCACCGACAGCGACCCGGAAAGATGAACGGCGCCCAATGCCACCAGGACCGCCAGCACGGCGGTTCCGGCGCCGATCCCGGCCACGAGCGGAACCGTCCTGCCAAAGCCGTGCAGGGAGGCAAGGCTGCCGGTCGCGAGCCCGATCGGGCCTGGCGTGATCATGATCACCGTATATGCCGCCAGGAATTGCAGCATGGCCGTCGACGGCAGAAGCGAATTTGACATTGCAGCCTCCCGTTTGTGGCGTCGATCACAGAGCGGCGAGGAATTCCGTCGCGCCCCAGCCGCCGGACGCCGGCGGCGGTTCCCCGCACCGCCGCCGTTGCCCGCCTTCTCCCCCGGATCGTGAAGGCGTCGTGGTGTTGGGAGGTCCATCCACGCTGCGAGCAGAAGCCTACGCGGAGCGGCGGGCATGCAAATCGGTACCGCCACCCATTTTTAGGCGGTCGATTTCCCAGTTTTCGCGGAGATTTCGCTGCGGGAACTACCCAGAGCCTGTTCCATCCCGACAGAATCAGCTGGAATCATGGTCCCGTCTGGTGCGGTTCCAACGGATGGGTGCCCGTCAGGAGCCACGGCTCGCCGCGCAGCCGCAGGAGGATTTCCATACGGTTTGCGGCGTTGAGCTTGCCGAGCAGCGAGGAGACGTGATGCTCGATCGTGCGGGGCGAGCGCGACAAATGTCGCGCGACTTCCTTGTTGCTGATGCCCTGGGCGATCAGGGCGAGCACCTTCTGCTCGTGCTGTGTCAGGCCGAGCGGATGGCGACGGGCCGCCGCATAGGGTCCGCGCTGCACCTTCGGCAGCAGGCCTGACAGGCCCTGACGCTGCGCGAGCTTGCGCGCCAGCGCTGCGGCCGCGGGCGCGTCGATCTCGTCCAGCATCGCCACGGCGCGAGCGAGCGCCGTTCCGGCATCCGCCCCACGAACCTGCATGAGGGCAAGTGCTGCCTCGTAGGGCAGCGAGAAACGCGTCCACTCCGCCGCGGCGGCCTGCGGGTCGCCGACAAGCTCGGCGGACCAGGGCGACGGTATGGGCGCCGATAGCGCCGGCAGCGATCCGGGCATTCCGCATCGACGCCACCAGACCGACAATTCGCCAAGGTCCCTGGGGCGGAAATTGTCGAGGTTCATGGCCGCCAGCTCGGTAAGCTGCGCGTGGCCGGCGCCGATATCCTCGGCAAGCCAGGCCGCCTCCGTCAGCGCCAGGCGAACCGGGACGATACGCTGCGGCTCGCCGGTCGTCTGCCCCTCCGCAAAGGCCCGCTGCAAAAGGTCGACGCCGTCGGTCTCGCCCAGCCTTACGCGGACCGTGCCAAGCACGGTGAGCGCCGGCAAGTGCATCACCATCGGCAGGCGCTCCACATTCATGACGCCCTGAGCGATGGTTGCGGCCTCGCGAAACCGGCCCTGTTCCATGCAAAGCTGCGCCTGCCGGCCGAGCAGGTATTGCGCCGCCGAATCGAGGTCGTGCCTGGTGCAGAATGCGATGCCTTCGGCCAGCAGCCGCTCCGCCAGCTCGAAGTCCTTGGCCACCACCGCGCATTCCGCAAAGTTCGTATAGGCCCGCGCCGCATGGTCGTGGAGCCCGTGCTCGAGCGCCAGGGCAAGGCTTTCCTCCAGCCGCTCACGGCCGCCGGGACGGTCGGCGAACATGAGCGCGGTGCCGACATTGTTGAGGGCGTGAACGCGCGTCTCGACCTCACCCAGCCGATCGGCCAGGCTGATCGCGCGCTCGCCCCATTCGATCGCCTCGTCGAAACGATAGTGCAGCATATGGAGCTGCGAGCGTGTGCTGTAGGCCATTGCCACTTCGGGACCCGGCGGCAGGCCTTCCACTTCATGCACGGCCTGGTCGGCATACTCTTCCGCCTGCGGGCCTTCGCCGCGCCGCCAGTGCAGCCGCGACAGCCAGCGCAAATTGAGCCCTATCTTGTCGACCCGGTCCAGCTGCCGCCAGATGGCGATGGCGCGATGCCGGGCCTCGATGATGGCATCATAGACAAGCAGTGCCAGGCCGGCCTCGTAGGCCCAGTCCTCGTGCAACTGCGCGGCCAGTTCCGGCGGGGCTTGGTCGACATATCTGAGTGCGGTCGCCAGATGCGAGGCCGCCTCCCGGTGCGCGCCCAGGCGGGCGGCCTGCCGGGCGGCGAGCGGCGCGAGTTCGAGCACGCGTTCGCCATTGTCGGCGCCACCGGCGTGATGGACGCGGCGCGAAAGCAGAGCGCTTGCCTGCGACGCCGGAACTTCCGAGAGTGCCGCTTCGACCTTGGAATGAAGCAAACGTTGCAGAGAGGGGGAGAGCCGGTCGAGCGTCGCTTCCCTGGCAAGCTCGTGGCGAAATGTCAGCGCGCCCTGATCGTCCCGCCGCAGCAATCCACGGTCGACGCATCGATCCACGAGCGCTTCGGTCTCGTCCCCGAGAAGGGCCCGGATCAGCCACGGCTCAACGCTGCCCGGCATGATGCTCATGACCTCCAGCACGTCGCGCTCTCCAGGCGTCAGGCGCGACAGGCGGGACCACACCGCGTCGCGTATGGAATCGGGCACGCGCGCCGATTCGGTCTCGCTGCTGGACAGGAGCTCGGTAACGAAGAAGGGATTGCCCTCAGTAATGCGGTAAAGCCCGTCGGCGGAACGGCCGGCCTGTTCGGCCAGCATCGTAACCGCCTGGGGAGACAGCGGTTTAAGCGTCACGCGGCGTACGGAGGCGGCGGGAAGATCGCCGAGCACGTGGGTCAGCGGGTGATCGGCGTTCAAGTCCTCTCTGCGCATGCTGAGCACCAGCATGGTGCGGAGCAGGGAGACGCGGCGACCGAGATATCTTACGAGGTCGAGCGTCGCATTATCCGCCCAATGCATGTCCTCGAAGATGAGCACGGTCGTGCCCTTGGCGCGCTGCAGCGCGTTCAGCAATGCCGGGAAAAGCCGCTCCGGGGCTGCGGTCTCCTCAAGCAGCGCTGCCACGCGCGGGTCGAGCAAGTGCGCCATGTCCTGGAGAGGGCCCAATGGACGCGGCGTGAAGAGCGCCTCGCACCAGCCCCACAGCACCCGGCAGTCCCGGTCGGCGTTTTCCGCGAATTCGCGCAGCAGAGAGGTCTTGCCTAGGCCCGCCTCGCCATGCACCAGCACGGTCCCGCCATGTCCGGCAGCAGCTCTCTCGGCCGCGGCCAACAAAGCTCCAAGTGGGTCCTCTCGCTCAAGCAGCATCAAACCCGCGCCTCCAGAACATTGAAGGTACAACAGTAGGCAATGAGTGCAACACGCTCATTTCACATGACCTCACATGACCGCGGCGATTTGGCAAATCACCCCTGGGAAGCGGGCGTTATTTTGTCCCGGAGCCGATATGTTTGCTGCTGCCATAGGCATGAAGACTACAAACAGGCAGACAACCAAGGCGGCGACAAGACCTAGCGAAGCGGGCTGGATAGCCTCACTTCCGTGATGATAGCGTGAAAGAAACGCGTTCCATCGATCCAGCCCAAAGCCTATCTCATCGTCGGCCGTTCCGGCCTGACGTTCAACAGGGGGTGAAAATCATGGAAGAGGAAGACGATGTCCTAAGCGACCTGAGCTATGTCGCCGAAAATTTCGATGATGTGGCAAAGGAAACGATCGTCCTGGTGCTGGAGGCTGCGATCGCCGAGATCATTGGCCTCAGAATTGCCCTGCAGACTGCCGCGTCGAAGGCGACACGGGCAACAGACTGAGTTGCAGCCGGGGTTGAACGAGCGCCTCAGCTCGGCGAGGTGTCACCCAGCGACGCCACGGTTTTCAGCGCGCCGTCAAGCATGTCGCCCTTCTCGTCCTTCAGCGCGGCTTCGCGCAGGCGTCTGATCCAGTCGGCGGCGTCCGGGCGGCCCTTGACCACGTCGAGCGCCGACAGCACGCGGTCGAACTTCGACTGCGCGCGGGCATGGGTATCGCTGTAGCCTTTGATCAGCCGGCGGCAGTTGAGGATCTCCGTGCCAAGCGCGTAGTCCTGGCCGACTTGGCCGAGCGCCAGCGCATACCAGCGCTCGAGATGGGCGGTCTCGACCTTGTGGCGCAGCAGGCGGCGGCGCCAGCGGCGCAGGCCGCCGATGAACCACAATGCGGCAAAGCCGGCAAAACTGTCGGTGCGGACGTGGCGGCCGCGATTGATGCGGCGGTCGAGAAAGGCGGCGAGCCTCGGCCGGCTTTCGATATAGCTGCCGAGCCCGGCCGGCAGCGTGCCGCAGAATTCCTCGATGCGCGGATGGAAGTATTCGGTCACCTGCAGGACCGAGCCGTCCTTGACGCCGACCTCGCGGCGTACGCGTCGGTCGCGGCTCGAGCGCGTCTTCAGGTCGGCGACGCGGATCATGTCGTCGTAGCACATCGCATTGGCCAGATGCTTGGCGGCGGCGATCGACAGCGCGTAGTCATGTTCGGCATTGTCCAGGACGACGGCCCGGTCTAGCCGGTCGAGATACTCGCCGCCATAGTCGATGTCCTGATAGTCGACAACCTTTTTCAGACCGCGCATCGCCATGTCGCGGACAGGAGCCGGCAAAGCATCGACCCGGGCGGCCAGGTGCTGCCAGCCTCCCAAGAGACTTTGCGGGCCGCTGACTTTTGTCGCCGCGCCCGAGCCAGTTTCAGCGGCTGCCGGCTGTGCCGTCTTATCGCCCGAAGGCGCACTCGCGATGCCGCGCGCCCGATCGTAGGAGGCACCGAAGGCGGCGAGGCTGGCCTTCACACCGCGGCCGCCGGCACTGACCGCCTGCTCGTAGCTCTCGCGTGTGAACGGCAAGGCATCGGAGCCGGCCAGCGCGCCGAGCAGGCTCGCCGAGATCACCGAGCCGTTGTCGGCGGCGATCTTCTCCATGTCGAAGGCGATGAAGCGCTTGGCCGCGGCTTCCGCCGTGGCATGCACCTTGGCGGACGAGGCGCGGCCGTCGCCAGGCTCGATCTTTTCCGAGACAGCTGCGATGCGGTGCGACGAGGCGATCAGTGTCGTGCGCTCCGGCGTGACGAAGCCGCGGATGATGGCGCGGCCGGCCTCCATCAGTTCGGCGGCGATCAATATATCGACGTCGCCCTGCGACGGCGACAGCGCGAAGACCGGCAGCCGGCCGCTGTCGCGGCACATCTCGACGTAATAGATGGTGGCGCCGGTGCGCTGGGCGACGCCGGCGACCGAGGTCGATTGCGCGACATAGCCGTTGCGCTCGGCGACGTCGGTGATCCAGTCGGCCAGCACGCCGCCGCCCTGGCCGCCGACCGCCAGCACGGCAAGCTTGATGACGCGCTCGTCGTCCGGCGCGCCGGCCTTGGAACGGGCTGATGGGACAGCGTCAAGCATCGGCGAATGTCAGGCGCCGGCTTTCACGGCGCCGCTGCAAGAGGCCGATCATGGCGCGGCGCGCCGCTTCCAGGAAACGGTCCCGGCGGCTCGGATTGTGCACCACGTCGGCGCGGTAAAAGGACGGGCAGAGCACCGCCGCGTCGGCAACCTCGCCGCAATTGCCACAGCCGACGCAGCTCTCGTCGATATGCGCCACCGGATCGTCGCGCAGCGGGTCGTCCAGCGACTTCACCGATAGCGACGGGCAGCCGGAAAGCCGCATGCAGGCATGGTCGCCAGTGCAGATATCCTCGTCGACGCCGAATTTCGGCTTGACCATCCGCTTACCGCCCTTGATCGCCTTGTCGACCAAAGGCTTTTCGCGGCGCTGCCGGTTGAGCATGCATTCGGACGAGGCGACGATGACTTTTGGGCCCTTCTCGTCCGTCGTCAGCGCTTCGCGCAGCGCGTCTTGCATCTTGGTTACGTCGTAGGTGCGGTCGATGTGGCGCAGCCATTTGACGCCCATCCCCTTCACCGCCTCGGTGATCGGATGCTTGGTCGACTTCGTCTTGTTGCCGGCGCGGGACGACAGGATGTCCTGCCCTCCGGTCGCGGCCGAATAGAAATTGTCGACGATGACGATGACGCCGTCGTTCTTGTTGAACACCGCATTGCCGATCGATGAGGTCAGGCCGTTGTGCCAGAAGCCGCCATCGCCGACGAAGGAGATCGAGCGGCGCCTGGCATCGGGCGAATTGAACGCCGAGGCCGAGGCCGGCCCCAATCCGTAGCCCATGGTGGTGGCGCCGAGCTCGAAGGGCGGCATGATCGAAAACAGATGACAGCCAATGTCGGAGGCGATGTGGTGCTTGCCCAACTCCTGTTCGACCAGCTTGGTCGCTGCGAAGATCGGCCGCTCCGGGCAGCCGACGCAGAAGCCGGGCGGGCGGCCCGGGACGACGTTGATCAGGTCGGCGGTGTCGAGCCCGTCGCCGATCTTGTTCGGCGCGCGGACCTCGCTTGGCAGCAGATGCGGGATGGTGGCGCGCAGGAATGATCCGATGCCGTCGAGCATCACCTGGCCGGTGTATTCGCCGGCCATCGGCAGATGTTCCTTGCCGACGAGCTTGGTGCCGCGCCCGGCCTTGTGCAGCATCGCGGCAAAGGCCTGTTCGATGTAGTTGGGCTGGCCTTCCTCGACGACGAGGACGGCGTCCTTGCCTTCGCAGAAGGACAGGAACTCGTCATCGACCAGCGGGTAGACGGCGTTCAGCACATAGAGCGGCACGTCGGTGTCGCCATAGGTGTCGGCGAGGCCGAGCCGCTGCAGCGCCCGGATGACGGAATTGTACATGCCGCCCTGCATGACGATGCCGACCGCGCCGTGCTCCGGGCCGAAGAACTCGTTGATCTTGTTGTCGCGGATGAAATCCACCGCCGCCGGCCAGCGTTTCTGCACCTTTTCCTTCTCGTGCAGGAAGGACGCGGGCGGCAGCACGATGCGGCCGGTGTCGCGGCGCGGCGCCTCGAGCGCATCGGCGACCGTCATCGCCGGGCGCTTGTTATCCTTGGCGATGAAATGGCCGTGCACATGGCAGCAGCGGATGCGCACCTGCAGCATGACCGGCGTGTTGGAAACCTCGGACAGCTCGAAGCCGTCCTCTACCGCCTTGACGATCGACGGCAGGTTCGGTCGCGGGTCGAGCAGCCAGACCTGGCTTTTCATGGCGAAGGCGTGGCTGCGCTCCTGCATGATCGACGATCCTTCGCCGTAATCCTCGCCGACGATGATCAGCGCACCGCCGGTGACGCCGCCGGACGCCAGGTTGGCCAGCGCGTCGGAGGCGACATTGGTGCCGACCGTCGACTTGAAGGTCGCCGCACCGCGGATCGGATAGTGCACCGATGCCGCCAGCATGGCGGTAGCGGTGGCTTCGGAGGCGCTTGCCTCGAAATGCACGCCAAGCTCGCCGAGGATATCCTGCGCATCGGCCAGCACGTCCATCAAATGGCTGATCGGCGCGCCCTGATAGCCGCCGACATAACCGACGCCGCATTGCAGCAGCGCCTTGGTGATGGCCAGAATGCCCTCGCCGGAAAACTCCTCGCCGGCGCCGAGTCTGAGCTTTTCGACTTCCTTGGCAAAAGACCGTTCGGCCATTTTGGGCTCCTTCCGTTGCCGCCAGGAATCTGGCGGCGCGTAAGATCAGATGTCGTGCTTGCGAATGTTCTTCAGCATCTTTTGCAGCGTCGCGATCAGCGCCGCGTATTCGGCATCGTCGATGTCGTCGAACATCGTCTCGAAAGCGTCGTGCATGGCCGGCCAGGCGCGCGCGAATTCGGCGCGGCCATCGTCGGTCAGGAACACATGGCGGATACGGCTGTCGGTAACCCCCTGCTCGCGCCGCACAAACCCTTGTCCCTCCAGCGTGTCGAGCGTGCGGCTCAAGGTCGACTGCTCGATGACGGTATAGACCGACAGATCGTTGACGGTGACGCCATCGGTGACCGACAGGACGGCCAGCGTCCTCACCTGCGGAATGGTCAGGCCCTGCTTGCGGAAATTGTCGCGCAAGGTGGCATTGTAGCGGCCCATGATGCGGTTCATCAGATAGGGCGCGAATTGCTGCAGGCCGATCTGGCCCAAAGTCGAGATGCGCTGGCGCTTTTCAACTTTCTGTTCCATCACAGCCTCCCCGCCAGGAGAAAGCCGGAGCCGCCGCCCAGCCCGGCGCCGGGATGGGTCGAGGCGCCGATGTGGTAGAGTCCCTTGACTCCGGTGGCGTGATTGCGGCTCGTCTTGAACGGCCGCCACAGGAACGACTGGTCAATAGTCGAGGAGCCGCCATAGGGATCGCCGCCGACCAGATTGATGTTCATCGCTTCCAGGTCGGCCGGCGAATAGGCGCGACGTGCGATGACGCTGTCCTTGAATCCTTCGATATGGCTGGCGAGGATCGCTTCGGCACGGTCGGCATAGGCTTCGCGCAGCGCCTCGGTCCAGCGGCCATCCGCAGGCGTCTCGAGCTTGCCGGCCGCATCACCCTTGATATTGCGAGGCGCCTCGGGAAGTTGAAGCCACAGGATCGCCTTGCCGTCTGGACAGCGCGACGGGTCGAGCGCGTGCGGCTGGCCGACGCAAATGGTCGGCACCTCCGGCAGCATGCCGCGCACGGCCTCGTTGCAGGCCTTCGAGACGCCGTCGAGCCCCGGCGTCAGATGCAGCAGCGCGACCTTGTCCAGGCCCTCGCCGCGCCATGCCGGCGGCTTGTCCAAGGCATAGTGGATCTGGAAATTGCCCTTGCCGTAGCGGTATTTTTGCGCCGCCTCGACGTCGGCTTTCGGGGCCGCGTCACCGAGCAGCCGCTCGTAGAGCTGGGTCGGCGTGACCGAGCAGATAACGCTCTTCTTCGCCGTGACCGTCTCGCCCGAAGCCAGCCGCACACCGGTGGCGCGGCCTCCGCTCTGGACGATGGAGGCAACGTCGGCGCCGGTGCGGATTTCGCCGCCACGTTCCCTGATCAGGGCTTCGAAGGCGGACAGCAGGTTCCTGGCACCGCCCTTGACGATCGGCGCGCCGGCCGCCTCAAGCGCGAAGGCGATGACCTTGGCGATCTGTCCCGAAAACGCATCTTCGGGCCCGAGGCCGGCATGCAGCACCCAGGGCGCCCACAGCGCGCGCATGGTTTCCGACTGGTAGGTGCTTTCCAGCCAGCCGCGCGCCGGCACCAGCGCGTCGCCGACAAAGGCGGCAAGGCCACGCGGGCCGCGCCGCCATGCCTCGCCCGCCAGCAGCTTTGCCGTCGGGTAAGACCACAGGCTGCCGCCGAGCAGCCCGAACAGGAGGCCGGCATTGCGCTCGATCTCGCCGACATCGCTGCCGTGCCGGTCGCCGTCGCCCGCGGCAAGCGCATTGGCCGCCGCGACATTGGCGGCGCGATCGGAGCGCAGGATGGCATGGCTGCCATCCGGACGCAGCACGCCGGTCGGCGTGGAGGTGTTGCAGAACTCCAGCCCGTGCCGCGCCAGATCCTTGCCCAGCGCCGCATAGGCCGGCGAGGTGATGAACAGAACGAAGGTCGTCGCCATCACGTCGTGGATGAAGCCGGGCGCGGTGATTTCTTCTGTGCGCATGCAGCCGCCGATGCGGTCGTTGCGCTCGAGCACCAGCACCTTCGCCCCCTTGCCGCCAAGCATCGCGGCGCAGACCAGCGCGTTGATGCCGCTGCCGACGATGATGTGATCAGGAGCGCTCATCGATGCGTGCTCCCGGTGAGCGGAAGGTGGAATTCATTTGCGCGGGTTGGCGTTCCTTCGCGCCCCCCTCTGTCCTGCCGGACATCTCCCCCACTTGGGGGAGATCGGCTGTCACCGCGGCCTTCGCCACTCTCCAACGTCGCAGGAATGAGCGGGGCGCCGAAACTGCCAATCTCCCCCCAAGTGGGGGAGATGTCCGGCAGGACAGAGGGGGGCGCCGTAGAGCCCCAGCTTTGCAAGGCTGCCGCTCCCAATTCGTCACTACAACGCTGCCTGCGCACATGATCTTCTCCCGAAGACCGCAGCTACCCTATTGCCTTGGCACCAACGCCAACGCGCGGATCGGGCTGCCGGTGCCGTGCTCGATTTTGAGTGGTGCGGCGATCAGGATCGCGCCTTTCGGCGGCAGCCGGTCGAGGTTGCACAGGCTGGCGAGGCCGTAGCGATTGGCCTTGTGCATCAGGCTGTGCGCCGGGAATGGCGGCTCCATGCCGCCGGCCTTGCCGGCATCGGTGCCGATCGTCTCGCTGCCCCAGCCCTTGATGTCCTTGCCGATCAGATACTGGATGGCTTCCGCGGTCGGGCCGGGCGTGTGAGGACCGGTCTCATTGGCGTTGAGGAACTCGGCTTCCGAGCCGTTGCGCTTATACCAGTCGGTGCGCATCACCACCCACTCGCCCGCGTTGATAACGCCATGTTCGGCTTCCCATGCCTTGATGTGATCGACGGCGAGCAGGAAATCGTGATCGGCGGCCGCTTCCTTCGAACAGTCGATGACATTGACGGGTCCGACAAAATTCTGCGCCGGAATGGTGTCGGTGGCGCCGTCCGGATAATCCTTACCGGTGATCCAGTGATTGGGCGCATCAAAATGCGTGCCTGAATGCTCGCCGAGTTTGAGCCAGTTCCACGCCCACCAAGGTCCGTTCCTGTCATAGGCGGAGATGGCGTGGATCTCGATCTTCGGCGTGTCTACCGCCAGTTCCGGCGGCAGCTTGATCAGCGGTGTGTCCGGCCCGAGCGGCGCCGTCAGGTCGACCACCTGGATGGCGCCTGAAAGAAGCTGGCCGGCGACTTCGCCGAGGAGTTGTTGCGTATCCATGGTCTGTGTTCCCTCTTCTTGGATGGCTCTGAAGGCTCGTTGCGGCCCTTAATATCCTACTAGACGAAAACATATGCATCTGCAATTATCTTTAAGCATAAAGGAAATGGGTTGGGTGGGATGTGAGCGAGTTCGACGCCATATTTGTCGGGGCAGGCCACAACAGTCTGGCATGCGCCGCGCATCTGGCGCTCAAAGGCTGGAAAACTGCCGTTTTCGAGCGCGATGCAACGATTGGCGGCGCCGTCCAGACGCGTGAATTCACGCTGCCGGGTTTCCGGCACGATTTCGGCGCGATGAATCTGAGCCTTTTTGCCGGCTCGGCCTTTCACAAGAAATATGCAAATGAATTGAAAACCCACGGGCTGGAATTCGTGCCGGTGGCCGACTGTTTTGCCAGTGCGTTCCCCGACGGCCGCTGGTTCGGTGTCAGCAGCGATCTGGAAACGACCGCTGCACGAATGGCCGCCTTCTCCGCAATCGACGTCGCCACATGGCGCCGCTTGGTTGCGGCATTCCCGGCCGAGGCCGAGCATCTGTTCCGGCTGCTGGGCTCGCCGATGAGCGGTCGAGCGCTCGCCGGCACTGCCTGGAACCTGTGGCGCAAGAAGGGTTTTGCCGGCGCGCTCGATACCGGGCGGCTGCTGCTTTCCTCACCCCGCGCGTGGCTCGAGGAGACTTTCCAGTCGCCGCATGCCAGGGCGACGCTCGCCACCTGGGGCATGCATCTCGACTTCGCCCCCGACATCGCCGGCGGCGCGGTGTTTCCTTACCTCGAATCCATGGCCAACCAGTGCTTCGGCATGGTGCTCGGCAAGCGCGGCGCCGACACCATCATCCGCGCTTTGTCGGGCATGCTCACGGCGGCCGGCGGCAAGATCGTCACTGGGGCTGACGTCGCCGAAATCACGGTGTCCGCCGGCAAGGCGACCGGCGTGCGGCTCGCTTCCGGCGAGATCCACACCGCCACCAGGGCCGTCATCGCCAGTGTCGCGCCCAAGGCGCTGACTGGGAAGCTGTTGCCTGACGGTTCGGGCGACGCCGTTTTCGACACGGCCATGAAAAACTTTCGCCATGCGCCGGGGACGATGATGATCCATCTGGCGCTCGACGATCTGCCGGACTGGCGCGCCGGCGCCGAGCTTCGGCAGTTCGCCTATGTGCATCTGTCGCCGTCGCTTGATGCCATGTCGCAAACCTATCAGCAGGCGATGTCCGGCATGCTGCCGGATGAACCGGTGCTGGTCGTCGGTCAGCCGACCGCGGTCGATCCCTCGCGTGCGCCGGACGGCAAGCATGTGCTGTGGGTGCAGGTGCGCATGCTGCCGGCCGAGATTGTGAGCGATGCGGCGGGCACGATCGCGGCGGCTCACTGGGACGAGGCTAGGGAGCACTACGCCGAGCGCGTCCTCGACATTATCGAGCGCTATGCGCCCGGCCTTCGCCGGAAGATCCTCGGCCGCGCCGTGTTCTCGCCCATCGACCTCGAACGCGAGAACCCCAACCTTGTCGGCGGCGACCAGATCTGCGGCAGCCATCATCTGGCGCAGAATTTCCTGTTCCGGCCGGCGCGCGGCTACGCCGGCTGGAACACGCCGGTCGGCAATCTGCATCTGACCGGGGCGGCAACATGGCCGGGCGCCGGCACTGGTGCGGGCTCGGGCTTCATGCTCGCACAACAACTTGGCGGGAGGTAAAGCCGTAATTTTCAACTCGGGTGAAGGAGGACAAGGCGCGGTTGCCCAAGGAGCCTGAACCCACCGATTGACAACGACACCGCGCATAAAAGCAACAGGGGAACGACCATGACAATCAACAGACGAGAATTGCTCGGATATGGCGCGGCCGCGCTTGGCGCTACGGCGCTCGGCCTGCCGCAAATCGCCAAGGCTGCCGGCGAACTGACCATCGCCTACAATGTCAACCTGCCGTCCTGGGACCCGACCACCGGACCTTCGGCAGTCAACCCGACCATCCAGGGCCTTTACCAATCGGTGTTCGACCAGTTCATCCCGCAGAAGCCGGACCTTTCCTTCGCGCCCGGCCTGCTCACCGAATGGGGCTGGAACGAAGATCGCAGCAAGATCACGATGACGGTGCGCGAGGGCGTCACCTGGCATGACGGCTCGCCATTTACGGCCGAAGACGTGGTCTGGTCGCTGCAGCGGGCGGGCGATGAAAAGACCGGCAACCCGATCCAGTTCGTCTGGAAGAACGTCAACAATTTCAAGATCGACGGCAACAAGATCACCGGCGATGTCGTGCAATTCGACCCAGTGTATTTCAAATGGATGTCGTTCCTGACCGGCTACATCATGCCGAAGGCCTATTACGAAAAGGTCGGCGCCGAAGGCTTCGAGAAAGCTCCGATCGGCACCGGGCCCTATATGGTCGACAAATTCGAGCGCAACGCCTTCCTGCGTCTCAAGGCCAACCCGAACTACTGGGGCAGCAAGCCGGCCTTCGAAAACGTGACCATCAAGTTCGTCACCGATGCGGCGAGCCGCGTCGCCGAGATCGAGTCCGGTTCCTCGCAGGTTACGCTCGAAATCCCCTATGAGGAATATGACCGCCTGATCGCCAAGGACGGGCTTGCCGGCTCGTGCAAGAACGTTTCCGACATCGGCATGATCTTTTTCAACGACATCGACGTGATGCTGGACAAGAATATCCGCCAGGCGGCGGTGATGGCGGTCGACAAGAAGCTGCTGGTCGACCGGCTGCTGCGCGGCTACGGACAGCCCATCGATACGCTGGAGACGCCGGAATACGCCGCCTACGATCCGTCGATCAAGGTCGAGCACAATCCGGAAAAGGCCAAGGAATTGCTGGCCGCATCCGGCTATTCGCCGGAAAAGCCGGTCAAGTTCACGATCCAGACGACCAAGGGCTTCAAGCCCAAGGATTACGAGATGATCCAGGCGATCGTCGGCATGTGGCGCAAGGTCGGCATCGAGGCGACGATCGAGGTCTACGAAATCGCCAAGCACTACGAGCTGCGCGCCGCCGACAAGCTGGCGCCGGCAGCCTTCTACAATTGGGGCAACGCCATCGGCGACCCCACCACTTCGACCGGCTTTGCCATGTATGGCCCGAGCCCGCATTCGGTGTGGGACAGCCAGGACTTGATCGACATGATCAACCCGCTATGGGGCGAGAAGGACGAGGCCAAGCGCATCGCCGGCTGGAAGGCCGTCGACAAATACATCGCCGAGCAGGCCTATGTGCTGCCGCTGATCCAGTATGCGCAGCCGATCGTGCATGCCAAGGGCGTCAATGTCGTGCAGCATGTGTCGGGCGCGCTGTTGCCGGCGCTGATGAGCCCGGCCTGAGATCGGCCCGGGACTAACGCGCGCCGTCTGCAACGACGGCGCGCCTTTTCCGCCAGGCATACAGGCGACCATGCTGCTGCAAAGATTCCTGATCCGTCTTCTGACGATGGCGATCACGCTGTTCGGCGTGGCCGTCGTCGTCTTTATCGTCATCCGCGTCGCCCCCGGCGATCCGATCGCGATGATGCTGCCGCCCGGCGCCACCGATGCCGACATCGCGCGGCTGCGCGCGCTGTACGGGCTGGACAAGACGATCGTCCAGCAATTCTTCATCTGGCTGTCCGGCGTAGTCAGAGGCGATTTCGGCACGTCGATCTCACTGCGGCAGGATGTGCTGGGGCTGGTCTTCAATCGCCTCCCGGCGACGCTGGAGCTCGCCTCCGTCGCGCTTGTGATGGCGGTGGCGATCGGCGGCACGATGGCGATCCTCGGCGCGCGCGAGCGCGGCACCGCGGTCGAGGCCGGCATCGACATTGCCAGTGGTGCGGCGCTCTCAATTCCCGATTTCCTGTGGGGTCTGGTGCTGATCTTGTTGTTCGGCGTGCTGGTGCCGGTGTTCGACATTTCCGGCCGAGTGTCGCCGCAACTCGACCTGCCCTTCGCCACGCAATTCTATCTGTTCGAAAGCATCGTGCGACTGCGCTTCGACCTGACCAGGGACCTGCTGGCACACATGCTGATGCCGGCGATCGCGCTGGCGCTGCCGCTGGCCGCGATCATCTCGCAGCTGCTGAAACAGTCGCTGAAGGAAGTGCTCGACCTCGACTATGTCGTGCTGGCGCGGGTAAAGGGCTTTTCGGAAACGCAGGTCATCCTGCGCGAGGCGTTGAAGAACGCGGCGCTGCCGACGCTCACTCTGGTCGGCGTGCAGTTTACCTTCCTGATCGGCGGCACGGTCATCGTCGAACGGCTGTTTTCCTATGAAGGTCTCGGCAATATGGCGATCGATGCCGTCATCAATCGCGACCTGCCGCTGATCCAGGGCATCGTGCTGGTCTTCGCGCTGTTGTTCGTGCTGATCAACCTTGCCGTCGACATGATGTACGCGTTGCTCAATCCGAGGCTGCGCCATGGATGAGGCCCGCATTTCAAGACATGGCTCGCGCGCCCGCCTGTGGCTGGCCGGCGGCTGGCTGCTGATTGCGCTGTTGGCCGCAATTTTTGCGCCGCTGGTCGCACCGCAGGACCCACTGGCGCAGGATTTGATGCTGGAGCGCCTGCCGCCGTTCTGGCTGGGCGGTGCCGAGCCCGGCTACTGGCTCGGCACCGACAGCCTCGGTCGCGATCTGTTGTCACGGCTGATCTTCGGTGCGCGCATCGCCTTCATCGTCGCCTTCGCGGCGGCCTTTGCCGCCTGCCTGGTCGGCTCGACGCTCGGCCTGATCGCCGGCTATTTCGGCGGCTGGGCCGACCGCATCATCTCGCGTATCGTCGATGTCTGGATGGCGTTTCCGCCGGTGCTGTTTGCCATCCTTCTGGTCGCCGTGCTCGGCACCGGCTTGAGCTCGGTCATCATCGCCATCGCCGTCATCGACTGGACGCGCTTCTGCCGGGTGATCCGCGCCGAGACCATGGGTCAGTCGCGCATGGACTATGTCGAGAACGCCCGCATCGCCGGCTATGGCCGCATCGGCATCATGCTGCGCGAGGTGCTGCCCAATGTGGTGCCGTCGATCGTGGCGCTGCTGTCGCTGGAGATGGGCATTGCCGTCATCGTCGAGGCGATCCTGTCCTTCGTCAATCTGTCGATCTCGACAGACGACCCGACCTGGGGCGGCATCATCGCCGAGGGCCGCCTGTCGATCCATCAGGCCTGGTGGGTGCTGGTGTTCCCGCTGGTCACGCTGATCCTGACGGTGCTGTCGTTCAGCCAGTTCGGCGAGGGCCTCAGGGCGCGTTTCGATCCGGTGCTGCGATGAACGCGCCTGCGAAACCCTGCCTGGACATACGCAACCTTAGCGCGGTGCTGCCTAATGGCTTGCGCGTGCTGCGCTCGGTGTCGCTCGCCGTCGAGCCCGGAGAAGTCCGCGCGCTGGTCGGCGAGAGCGGCGCCGGCAAGACAATGATCGGCAAGGCCGTGCTCGGCGTGCTGCCACCGAGCGTGCGCATCGTCGAAGGCAATATGCTGCTCGAAGGCGAGGATCTGGGCCGGCTGGCACCCAAGGCAAGGCGCACCCTGATCGGCGCGCGCACGGCGCTGATCCCGCAAGACCCGCTGACGGCGCTCAATCCGTCACGGCGCATCGGCCCGCAAATGACCGACCGGCTGGTGCGCATCCTCGGCTGGAGCGGTGAGAAGGCCGATGCACGCATCCGCCAATTGCTGGACGAGGTGCAGATCCGCGACCCCGAGCGCGTGCTCAAATGCTATCCGCACGAGCTGTCCGGCGGCATGCGGCAGCGCGTGCTAATCGCCGCGGCGTTTGCAGCCGAACCAAGGCTGATCGTCGCCGACGAGCCGACGACCGCGCTCGACGTGACCGTGCAGAAACAGATCTTGCGGCTGATCGCGCAATTACAGCGCGAGCACGGCACGGCGATCCTGTTCGTTACTCACGATCTCGGTGTGGTTGCCAAGATCAGCCAGAAAGTTTCGGTGCTCTATGCTGGCAAGGTGGTGGAAGAGGCCGATACCGCAGCGCTGTTCGCCGCACCCCAGCACCCTTATACGCTGGCGCTGATGGCGGCGACGCCGCGCTACACCGATCCGTTCGCCTCGCTGAAGCCGGTCGACGACAAGGTGCTGGCCGGGCTGGCCGCGGAGATCGCCGCCGCCGACCAGGCATGGAGGCGACCGCATGGTTGAGCCGCTGTTTTCCGTGCGCGGGTTGAAGGTTGCGTTGCCCGACATGACGCGCAAACCGCTGATCGGCCGGGCGCCGCTGGCCGAGATCCTGAAAGGCCTGGATTTCGACCTGCCAAGGGGATCGGTGACCGGCATCGTCGGCGAATCCGGCTCCGGCAAATCGACGCTCGGCCGTGCCTTGGTGCGCCTGCTGGAGCCCAGTGCCGGCAACGTCATGTTCGACGGCCGCGACATCACACATCTGCCTGAGGCCGAGCTCCGGCCGCTGCGCCGCAATCTGCAGATGATCTTCCAGGATCCGATGTCGTCGCTCAACCCGCGCCGCACCATCTTCAGCATCATTGCAGCACCCCTCAAGCAGAACGGGCTTGGCGACAATCTCAAGGCACGCGTCGCGGAGGCGCTGCAGCGCGTCGGCCTGCCGCAGAGCTTTGCCGGCCGCTACCGTCACGAAGTGTCGGGCGGCCAGCGCCAGCGCGTCGGCATTGCCCGCGCACTGGCGCTGTCGCCGAAATTCGTGCTGGCCGACGAAATCGTCTCCGGCCTCGACGTGTCGACCCAGGCGCAGATCCTGACGTTGCTGGAAAAACTCGCCGCCGAAATGGGCCTGACCGTTGCCTTTATCAGCCACGATCTGTCGGTGATCCGGAGGCTCTGCCGACAAGTGATCGTCATGCGCGAAGGCGCGATCGTCGAAGCCAGCGCGACGGATACTTTGTTCGAGCACCCGCGGCAGGCCTACACGCGCGACCTCCTCGCCGCCATTCCCCTGCCCGAGATCGATGACGCCTGGCTGCTTCCCGCCCCAAAGGCGCCGGCATGAAGCACAATCCTATTCGCACGCCGAAGAGCGGGCCTCGGGCGTGCGCCCGGCAAAATGTCTGCTATGGAGGATGACTGATATGAAGAATGCGATCCGATATGCGACGCTTGCAGCCACCGTGCTGGGAAGCATCGGCACCGCTTGCGCCAGTTCCATACCCGGCATGCGTGGCCACGACCACACCGGCGTCACCGTCCCCGACATGCAGCAGGCGGTCGATTTCTTCACCGAAGTGGTTGGCTGCAAGAAGGCGATGTCGTTCGGCCCGTTCGCCGACGACAAGGGCACATTCATGCAGGATCTGCTGGGCGTCGATCCCAAGGCGGTGATCGAGGAGATCACCCTAGTCCGCTGCGGACACGGGTCGAACATCGAGCTGTTCAAATACACCGCGCCGGACCAGAAGGACCTGACGCCTCGCAACAGCGACATAGGCGGCTTCCATATCGCCTTCTATGTCGACGACATCGCCGCCGCAAAAGCCTATCTTGACGGCAAGGGCGTCAAGACGCGAATGGGACCGCTGCCGGTTACCGAAGGCCCCGCCGCCGGCCAGGCCATCCTTTACTTCCAGGCCCCTTGGGGCTTGCAGTTGGAAGCGATCAGCTATCCCAATGGCATGGCCTATGAAAAGGATGCAGAAACGGTGCTGTGGAGTCCGAAGAACCCGGAAAAATAGCTCGGGAGTCCCTGGCCTGCGGAGCCGACTGCCGGCAAGGCGAGTTATCCGGGCGGATTGTTTCAATCTTGAAACTTCAAGCTTGAATTAATTTTTCTCAGGCGTAAACTCGACAAACAGAAGCGAAGAGGAGATCGCACGATGAAAGTTGCGGTTCTCGGCGGCGGACCAGCCGGCCTCTACTTTGCCATCTCGATGAAGCTCCGGGATGCGGCGCATGAGGTGACGGTGTTCGAGCGCAACCGTGCCGACGATACGTTCGGCTGGGGCGTCGTGCTGTCGGCCGAAACGCTGGAGAACCTGACCAGGAACGACCCGGTCAGCGCCGTCTGGATCCGCAAGCATTTTGCCTATTGGGACGATATCGCCGTTATCCATGACGGCGTGCGCACGGTCTCGACCGGTCACGGCTTTTGCGGCATCGGCCGCAAGCGGCTGCTCACGCTGCTGCAGCGGCGGGCGCGCGAACTCGGCGTCAAGCTGGTCTTCGAGACCGACATCGCCGATCCCAAGCCATATATGGAGACGCACGATCTGGTCGTCGCCGCCGATGGGCTGAACTCGAAAGCGCGGGGCGCCTTCGTCGACGTGTTCAAGCCCGATATCGATGTCCGCAAATGCAAGTTTGTCTGGCTCGGCACCCGTCAGAAATTCGACGACGCCTTCACCTTCATCTTCGAGAAAACCGAACATGGCTGGGTCTGGGCGCATGCCTACCAGTTCGACAGCGATACCGCGACCTTCATCGTCGAATGCAGCGAGCAGACCTGGCAACGCTTCGGCTTCGGCGCGATGTCTCAGCAGGAATCGATTGCCGTCTGCGAGCGCATCTTTGCCCGCCATCTCGGCGGCCACGCGCTGATGACCAATGCCAATCATATCCGCGGCTCGGCCTGGATCAATTTCCCGCGCGTCTTGTGCGAACGCTGGTCCTACAAGAACCTGGCGCTGATGGGCGACGCGGCGGCGAGCGCGCATTTCTCGATCGGGTCCGGCACCAAGCTGGCGCTGGAAAGCGCGGTGGCGCTGGCCGACTATGTCGAGTCCGAGCCGGACCTCGAGGCAGCCTTCCGCAAATATGAGGACGCCCGCCGCACCGAAGTGCTGAAGCTGCAGTCGGCGGCACGCAATTCGCTCGAATGGTTCGAGGAGGTCGAGCGCTATCTCGGCCTCGATCCGGTGCAGTTCAATTATTCGCTGCTGACGCGTTCGCAGCGCATCAGTCACGAGAATTTGCGGCTGCGCGATGCCGAATGGCTGGCCGGCGCCGAGGAATGGTTCCAACGTCAGGCCGGTGCTGGCGGCAACAGTCTGCGTCGCGCGCCGATGTTTGCGCCGTTCCGGCTGCGCGACATGGCGCTGCAGAACCGTATCGTCGTCTCGCCGATGGCGCAGTACAAGGCGGTCGACGGCTGTCCGACCGACTGGCATTTCGCCCACTATGCCGAACGGGCCAAGGGCGGCGCCGCTCTCCTCTACATCGAGATGACCTGTGTCAGCCCGGAAGGCCGCATCACGCCAGGCTGCCCCGGTTTCTATGCGCCCGAGCATGAGGTCGCCTGGAAGCGGCTGGTCGAGTTCGTTCATGCCGAAACCGAAGCCAAAATCTGTGCGCAGATCGGCCATTCCGGCGCCAAGGGATCGACCCGGCTCGGCTGGCAGGGAACCGACGTGCCGCTGACCTCGGGCAATTGGCCCGTCATGGCGGCGTCTTCCGTGCCGTGGTCGCCGCAGAACCAGGTGCCGAAGGCGATGGACCGCGCCGACATGGATACGGTGCGCGAGCAGTTCGTCGCTTCGGCCGAGATGGCGGCGCGCTGCGGCTTCGACATGCTCGAAATCCACGCCGCGCACGGTTATCTCCTGTCCTCCTTCATCACACCCTTGACCAACCGGCGCACCGACTCCTATGGCGGCTCGTTGGAAAACCGCATGCGCTATCCCTTGGAAATCTTTCATGCGGTGCGCGCCGTATGGCCGGCTGAAAAGCCGATCTCGATGCGCATCTCCGCCAATGACTGGCTCGGCATCGAGGGCGTGACGCCGGCCGATGCGGTCGAGATCGCGCGGCAGCTGCATGAAGCCGGAGTCGACATCTGCGACGTGTCGGCCGGCCAGACTTCGGCCGTGGCAAGACCGGTCTATGGCCGCATGTTCCAGACGCCATTTTCCGACCGCATCCGCAACGAAGTCGGCATGGCGACCATGGCGGTCGGCAATATCTACGAGCCGGACCATGTCAACTCGATCCTGATGGCCGGCCGTGCCGACCTCGTCGCACTGGCAAGGCCGCATCTTGCCGATCCCTATTGGACGCTGCATGCGGCGGTCACGCTTGGCGATCGCGGCGTCAAATGGCCGGATCCCTATCTGCCCGGCCGCGACCAACTCTACCGGCTGGCCGAGCGCGAAGCGGCGGCGGGGTTGAAAGTATGAGTTCCGCCGCAGCGATTTCAGGGCGACATGCGCTGGTCACCGGCGGCGGCTCCGGCGTCGGCCGGGCGATCGCGCTGGCGCTGGCCGGCGCAGGCATCGATGTGACCATCTGTGGCCGGCGCGTGGAGCCGCTTGCCGAGGTCGCCGCTCAGAACAAGCGCATCTTCGCCATTGCCGCCGACGTCACCGACGAGGCATCGATGGCGTCGCTCTACGAGGACGCGGAAGCGGCACGCGGACCGTTAGACGTCGTCGTTGCCAATGCCGGCATGTCCGGCAGCGCCTCGGCGCAGCGGACCTCGCTGGCAGACTGGCAGCGCACGCTCGACGTCAACTTGACCGGTGTGTTCCTGACGGTGAAGCCGGCGCTGGCCGGCATGGCCGCGCGCAAGACGGGCCGTATCATCTTCATCGCTTCCACCGCCGGACTGAAAGGCTATCCCTATGTTGCAGCTTATGTCGCAGCCAAGCATGGCGTCGTCGGTCTGATGCGGGCACTCGCCGTCGAGACCGCGAAGTCCGGCGTGACCGTAAATGCGGTGTGCCCGGGTTTCGTCGAAACCGAAATGCTGGAAGGCGCCGTTCGGCGCATCGTCGAAACGACCGGCCGCTCGGCCGAGCAGGCGCGGACAAGCCTTGCCGAGACCAACCCGCAAGGCCGCTTCATCCAGCCAGAGGAAATTGCAGCCGCCGTGCTCTATCTGTGTAGCGACGCCGCCGGGTCGATCACCGGACAAACGATTTCGATCTCCGGAGGTGAGACATGGTAGCCGGTCCCCTGCCCGCCCCGTCCGGACCCGGCAAGGACCGCCTGCGGCTGTGGATACGCTTGCTGCGCGCCTCGCGCACCATCGAGGCCGAGCTGCGCGAACGCTTGCGGCAAGAATTCAACACAACGCTGCCACGCTTCGACGTGATGGCCGCGCTCTACAGGGCGCCCGAGGGCATGCTGATGAGCGACCTGTCGCGCTTCCTGCTAGTGTCCAACGGCAATGTCACGGGCATCATCGACCGGCTGGTCTCGGAAGGGCTGGTGATGCGAGCCCGACGCAATGGCGACCGCCGCACCTCGATGGTACGGCTGACGGAAGAGGGATCGAAGACTTTCGGCGTGATCGCCGCCGCGCATGAAAAATGGGTCGGCGAATTGCTGGGCAATGTGAGCGAGGACGAGGCGCGCCGGCTGACCGGCATGCTGACCTCCTTCCGCAGCAATTGGGAGGGACGGGAATGGCAAAGATAGCCGGCCGCAAGCCGAAGCATTTCCTCTGGCAGGTCGAAGGCAAAATCGCAAAGATCCGGCTTGACCGGCCGGAGCGAAAGAACCCGCTGACCTTCGACAGCTATGCCGAATTGCGCGACACTTTTCGCGACCTTGTCTACGCCGACGACGTCGATGCGGTGGTGTTCCTTCCCAATGGCGGCAATTTCTGCTCGGGCGGCGATGTCCACGAAATCATCGGCCCACTGGTCAAGATGGACATGAAGGCGCTGCTCGCCTTCACTCGCATGACCGGCGATTTCGTCAAGGCGATGCTGAATTGCGGCAAGCCGATTATTGCGGCGGTCGACGGCGTGGCGGTCGGCGCCGGCGCGATTATCGCCATGGCCTCCGACATCCGCATCGCCACGCCACAGGCAAAAACGGCTTTCCTGTTCAGCCGCGTCGGCCTTGCCGGCTGCGACATGGGCGCCTGCGCGATCCTGCCGCGCATCATTGGCCAGGGTCGCGCCGCCGAACTGCTCTATACCGGCCGCACGATGAGCGCCGAGGAAGGCGAGCGCTGGGGCTTCTACAATCGGCTGGTCGATGCCGCAACGCTCGAGGCCGACGCGCTCGACATGGCCGCGCGCATCGTTTCCGGCCCAACCTTCGCCCACGGCATGACCAAGACGCAGCTGAACCAGGAGTGGTCGATGGGCCTCGACCAGGCTATCGAAGCGGAAGCGCAGGCGCAGGCGATCTGCATGCAGACCCGCGATTTCGAACGGGCCTACAAGGCTTTCGTCGCCAAGGAGAAGCCGGTGTTCGAGGGGGATTGAGGATGATCGCTTCCATGGGCACGCTGGCAAGACAGCACCCCCCTCTGGCCTGCCGGCCATCTCCCCCTCAAGGGGGGAGATTGGATGTCAGGCCCGCTTTCGCCAATCTCCAACATCGCCGGGAGAGCAGTGGCAGCGAAGCCGCCAATCTCCCCCTTAGAGGGGGAGATGTCCGGCAGGACAGAGGGGGGCGCCGTGGAGCGCCAGGGCCGGAGAACTGTGGAGGCAGAAATGCCTGACCGTTCCTTCCTCACCTGGCCGTTTTTCGAGGACCATCACCGCGAGTTGGCAGAGCGGCTGGAGGCATGGTGCGCCAAGAACCTGCCGGTCGCGCATGACGATGTCGACGCAGCCTGCCGCGAGCTGGTGGCCAAGCTCGGCCGGGATGGCTGGCTGAAACCGACAGCGCTCGACACCGAAAACCCTGCAGCACTCGACGTGCGCACATTGTGCCTCACGCGCGAAACGCTGGCCCGGCATGACGGGCTGGCCGATTTCGCCTTCGCCATGCAAGGGCTCGGCACCGGCGCGCTCAGCCTGTTCGGCACGCCAGACCAGCAGCACTGGCTGGGGAAGACACGGGCCGGCAAGGCGATTTCGGCTTTCGCACTGTCGGAGGCGCGTTCGGGCTCGGACGTTGCCAATATGGAAATGACGGCCACGCGTGACGGCGATAGCTATATCCTATCCGGCGAAAAAACCTGGATCTCCAACGGCGGTATCGCTGACTTTTATGTTGTCTTTGTCCGTACTGGCGAAGCGCCCGGTGCCAAGGGGCTTTCGGCGTTCATCGTGCCGGCCGAGACAAAGGGCCTGACCATCGCCGAGCGGCTGGAGGTGATCGCGCCGCACCCGCTCGCCCGGCTGTCTTTCGACAATGCCCGCGTTCCAGCCTCGGCGCTGATCGGCAAACCCGGTGATGGTTTTCGCATCGCCATGTCGGTGCTCGACGTGTTCCGTTCGACGGTCGGGGCAGCTGCGCTCGGCTTTGCCCGGCGCGCGCTGGACGAAAGCATCAAAAGAGTGGCCGAGCGCAGGCTGTTCGGTGCAGCGATGGCCGAGCTGCAGATGGTGCAGGGCCACATCGCCGAGATGGCGCTGGATGTCGATGCCGCCGCCTTGTTGGTCTACCGCGCCGCCTGGACCAAGGACATGGGCGCGGCTCGGGTTACCCGCGAAGCCGCCATGGCCAAGCTGTTCGCTACCGACAAGGCGCAGGAGGTGATCGACAGGGCTGTGCAGCTGCATGGCGGCGACGGCGTCCGCAGGGGCCATATCGTCGAAAGACTGTATCGCGAGATCCGGGCGCTGCGCATCTACGAGGGAGCGTCGGACGTGCAGAAGGTGGTGATTGCACGGCAAGTGATGGGAGCGGCCTGAGACCGGAGTTTGTGTGGAAGAATTGATCGTCTTTGAGTTTCGAGCGACCGGATTTGAGCATTGGGAGGCTTTGATATGCACACCATCCTGCAGCCGGAAGGCTGGGCGAAACCCGTCGGCTACGCCAATGGCGTCGCCGCGCGTGGGCAGCTTGTCTTCGTCGGCGGGCAGGTCGGCTGGAACGGACAGGGCCGCTTCGAGACCGACGATCTTGTCGGCCAGGTGAGACAGACGCTTGCCAATATTGTCGCCGTGCTCGCCGAGGCTGGCGCCATGCCGCAGCATATCACCTCGATGACTTGGTACTTTACCGACAAGGCGGAATATTTGGCCAACCTCAAGGGGATCGGCGAGGTCTATCGCGAGGTGATCGGCCGGCATTTTCCGGCGATGGCCGCCATGCAGGTGATGGCGCTGGTCGAAGATCGCGCCAAGGTTGAGATCCAGGCCACGGCGGTTATTCCGGACTGATGGCAACACGCGGCAATTTTTTAAGCTTAAAACTTTCGCCTTGAAAAGCGCGGTACTTTGGATAGCATCCGATGTCTTACGACTGCCGTGCCGGGAGGGCTTTCCGGCAGTCCGGTTACTTGGCGTATCAAAACCGTGCGGGGCCAAACCCGTCCGATCACAACCAGAGGGAACGAAAATGAACTTCACCCGTCGCAACCTGCTTCTTGTTGCTGCCGCCATCGGCATCGCCGGCGGCCCGGCCTATGCCGAAGGCACGCTGAATGTCGGCGCCTATCCGACCAATCCGCCTTTTGAATACAAGAACGAGAGCGGTACATTCGAGGGTTTCGAAGTCGACATCATCAACGAAGCGGCAAAGCGTATCGGCATGACCACTGACATCGCCGACCTCGGTTTCCAGGCGCTGTTCGCCGCCACCACCTCGAAGCGCATCGACGTCGCCATTTCGTCGATCACCATCACGCCGGAGCGGCTGAAGTCGCAGTCGTTCACGCAACCCTACTATGATTCCGACATGGGCATCGCCGCGAAGGCCGATAGCCCAATCAAGGCCGAGGCCGACCTCAAGGGCAAGATCGTCGGCGTGCTGTCCGGCTCGACCGGCGAAACCTGGGTCAAGGCGCACCAGGAAGCGGACGGGTTCAGTGACGTCAAGGGCTACGACACGCAGCAGAATTTGCTGCTCGATCTCAGCTCCGGCCGCGTCGATGCGGCGGTCAGCGATATTCCGGGCCTGGAATATTCTTTCACCAGGATGAAGGATCTCGCCGTAAAAGAGCGCATCAAGACCGGCGAGCAGTACGGCCTGATGATGACCAAGGACCACCCGTTGCTCGGCAAGCTGAACGACGCGCTGACCGCGATGAAGACGGATGGCACGCTGGCCGCGATCCACAAGAAGTGGTTCGGCAGCGACGCACCGGCCGATTCCTCGACCGTCAAGGAAATGCCTATGCCGAAGGCCTGAGCGGCAGTTCGCGCTTAAATGTCGTGCCGGCTTTCGATGCCGGCACGATTTCGGATTTCGGGCTCGGGCTCGAGCGTCGCGGGACGCCAAACGTTTCGGGAATGCTGCGATGTCGCTGCTGGACACCTTCTTCAACGCCGACGTCATGATCTCCAGCCTGCCGGCACTGCTGCGCGGCTTCCTGAACACGCTGCTGCTCGGAATCATGAGCATCGGCATCGGTATTCCCGTCGGCCTCGCGATCAGCCTGGTACGGCTCTATGCGCCAAAGCCGCTTCGGCTGCTGGCTGTCGGCTACATCGACATTTTCCGGGCGATGCCGGTGCTGGTCGTGCTGATCCTGATCTACTATGCGCTGCCGTTTCTCGGCATACGCCTGTCGTCTTGGACTTCCGCGGTGATGGCGTTCGCCATCATCATGGCGGCCTATTCGGCCGAGGTGTTCCGCTCCGGCATAGAAAGCATTCCGCGCGGCCAGTTCGAGGCGGCGCAGGCGCTCGGCCTGCCGTTCTTGCTGACCTTGCGCAAGGTCGTGCTGCCGCAGGCGATCCGCGTCGTCATTCCACCGATGACCAGCAACTGCGTTTCGATGTTCAAGGACACCTCGCTCGCCTCCACCGTGGCGCTGCCCGAACTGCTGAAGGAAGCGACCAACGCGCAATCGCTCTATGCCAACCCCTCACCGCTGATCGGCGCCGCGCTGGTCTATCTCATCTTTCTCTGGCCGATGGTCCGTCTCGTCAGCCTCCTTGAACGCCGATTTCAAACCGAAAAGACCCGCTGAATCTGTCAGCGCACTTCGCAGGAGACGACCTTGAACCAGCATCAGATTTCGAAAACGGGCGATGCCGCAGCTTTCCCGGTCGAGACGATCCGCGCCATGTTTCCCGCCTTGCAGCAGGCCGGCGACTTCATCTTCATGGACAATGCCGCCGGGGCGCAGATCCCGCAAAGTGTGCTCGACGCGGTCACCAACCATTTGGTCGCGCATAATGTGCAGCGCGGCGGCCGCTACGGCCGCAGCGTCACCGTCGATCAAGCCGTCGCCGGCGCGCGCGAAAGCGTGGCCTTGCTGATCAACGCCACCAACCCGGCGGAGATCTGTTTCGGCATGAACGCCACTTCGTTCATCCGCCTGGTCAGCCTCGGCATCGGCCAGATGCTTTCTGAGCGACCAAACGGGGAGCGTGACGAGATCGTCATCACCGACATGGATCACGATGCCAATATCGCGACGTGGCTGGCGCTGGCACCCGCCGGCGCCAAGTTCAAATGGTGGCGGATGCGCGAGGACGGCAATCTGCATGTCGACGATTTGCGCCCGCTGGTCTCCGAGCGCACCCGCCTCGTGGCCTGCACGGTGACGGCGCATTCGATCGGCTCGATCGTCGACGTTGCTTCAGTGGCTGGGATCGCGCATGCGGCAGGCGCCGAAGTGTTCCTCGACTGCGTGCATTACGGCCCGCACGGGCTGATCGATGTGCAGGCATGGGACTGCGACTATCTGGTCTGCTCCGGCTACAAGAATTTCTCGCCGCATATGGGCTTCCTGTGGGGCCGCTTCGAAACGCTGAAGCGTCTGCCGACCTTCCGCGAGGACTTCATTCCCGACGAGCCGCCCTACAAGATCGAGGCCGGCACCTTCATCTACGAGAACGTCTCCGGCATGGATGCCGCGGTGCGCTATCTCGAATCGATCGGCCGCAATTTCGCTCCAGCCAATAACCGATCGCGCCGCGACAACATCGTCGCCGGTATGAATGCCATTCGCGATTACGAGCAGGTGCTGGCGCGCGAAATGCTGGCGGTGCTCAAAGATTGCGGCGCGACGATCTACGGCGTGGCCGAAGAGGCACGCCTCCGCGAGCGCGTGCCGACCTTCTGCTTCAACATCGGCACGCTGTCGCCGCAGAGGATCGTCGAGGAGATGGCCGAGATGCAGATCGGCATTCGCGACGGCCACATGTATGCGCCGCGCCTGATGAAGCGGCTCAACCTCAGCATGGACAGCGGCGCCGTCCGCGCCTCGCTGGTGCATTACAATACGATCGAGGAAGTCCGGCGCTTCGGCGAGGCGCTTCGCACCATCATTGCCCGGCTGTCCTGATCGGGCTGGCCGGCGGCGCCGGCGCGATCCTCGTGAAGGGCGAAGGCGGTCGCACCCGGGTTCTCCAAGCCGAGGCGCAACTGCATGCTTGGGATCAGGTAATCGCCGCCATTCTGCTGCCGATAAGGAATGGGCTGGATTGTCTCGAGCGTCCGCATCCTTTCGCGCAGTCGCTCCGCGACAGGCTCGAAATCGGCCTCCCCGAAACGGTCCACCCTGTAGACCACGAACGGCGGAAGCACGTCGTAGCCCGGATAGTATAGAATCCCGTGGTTGATCGGGAACAGCAGGTCGTCGATCGGGCCGTTGACGCCGCGGGCGGAATAATGCTCCTCCCAGCCGCCGGTAGTAACGATTAGCATCGCGCGCTTGCCGGCGAGCGTTCCCTCGCCAAAGCGGTCACCCCACCTCTTATCGCTGTGCTCGCCGACGCCATAGGCGAAGCCGTAGGCATACACCCGATCGACCCAGCCCTTGAGGATCGCCGGCATGGCGTACCACCACAGGGGAAACTGGAGGATCAGGGTGTCGGCCCATAGCAGCTTGTCGATCTCCGCTTTGACGTCATCGGTCAGAGTGCCGCTCGCAAAAGCTTTTTTGGAGGCGCCGGCCGGCAGGAAGCGTGCTTCGGGCGGCCACGACGGAAAGTCGGCACGGTCCACCTCGGATTTCCAGCCATCGGCATAGAGGTCAGACACCCGCACCTCGTGGCCTTGGGTCTCGAGCTCCCTGATGGCGACGTCACGCAGTGCGCCGTTGAGCGAATTCGGTTCAGGATGAGCAAAAACAAGCAGGACTTTCATGGGTCTACTCCGAAGAAGGACGATAGACACCAAAGGTAGCCAGCCGTCGGCTAATCCACTATATGTAGGAAATGTATAAGATAATGCCGAATAATGGATAAATCGGTCACCCTCGAGCGCATGCGCACCTTCGTTCGCGTCGCCGAGCGCGGCAGCCTCTCGGCGGTGGCGCGCGAGCTCGGAGTTGGTCAGTCGACGGTCACGCGGCATCTGCGGGAGCTCGAGGAGGCCGTCGGCGTGCCCTTGCTCAGCAGGACCACCCGGCGTGTCACGATGACCGATGAAGGCAGCCGTTACTATGCCGACAGCGTCCAGATCCTGCGCCTCGTTGAGCAGGCCGGCGATGAGGCGCGAGGCACGCGCGGCGCATCGGCTGGCACGATCCGGATATCCTGCACGGCGGCGCTCGGCGTCTTGCACGTCAGCCGGCTGATCTTCGCCTTTCAGGACCGTTATCCCGACATCGGCATCGATCTCAGCCTAACCGACGAGCGCATCGACCTTGTGCGGGAGGGCGTCGACATCTCGCTTCGCCTCGGTCCGCTCACCGACAGCTCGATGAAGCTGCGGGCGCTCGGTCAGTCCCGGCGTCTGCTGGTGGCGGCGCCGGCCTATCTGGCGGCCCGGGGCAGACCGGCTGTCCCGCAGGATCTGCCTGGCCATGAAGGCATTCGGATGTCGAACATCGCGGGAAGCGACACGCTCGCCCTGCAGGGGCCGGGCGGCGAGCGCTTTGCGGTGCCCTTTGGCGGCCGATTTCGGGTCGACCATGGGCTTGCTGCGCGCAAAGCCCTTGTCGCCGGACGCGGTATCGCACCCGCCCACCACTGGCTTGTCGACGATCTTCTGGCGGCCGGCCGGCTGGAAATTATCCTGCCGGGCTATTTTCCGCCTCCCGTCCCGCTGAGCATGCTGATCGTTCCGGAGCGTGCGGGCATTGCCCGGGTGCGGCTGCTGGTCGACTTTCTCGCCGAGCAGATCTCCGGCATTCCGGGGATCGAGAAGCGGTAGCCGGCCGGCAAACCTCGCCGGATCAGGCGGCCTTCTTTTTCGCCAATCTTGCCTTGATGCTGGCGACGTCGGCACGCGGCGTCGCCGCGAACAGCGTCCTGGTATAGCTGTGCTTGGGGTCGGCGAAGACCTCGTCGCGCGAGCCGTATTCGACCGCTTCGCCGAAATACATCACCATCACATCGTCGGCGATATAGCGCACCACCGACAGGTCGTGGCTGATGAAAACATAGGTCAGTTGAAACTCATCCTGCAGGTCGGCGAGCAGATTCAGAACCTGCGCCTGCACCGAAAGATCAAGTGCCGAGACCGGCTCGTCCAGCACCAGGAGGCTGGGGTTGAGCATCAGCGCGCGGGCAATGGCGATGCGCTGGCGCTGGCCGCCCGAAAACATATGCGGGTAGCGATTGTAGTGCTCGGGGCCGAGACCGACCTTTTTCAGCATCTTCATGGCGAGATCGCGCCGCTCGCCGGCCGTGCTGTCGGTGTTGATGAGCAGCGGTTCGCCAAGCACGTCGCCGATCTTCTGGCGTGGATTGAGCGAACCATAGGGGTTCTGGAAGACAATCTGCACCTTGCGGCGCATTTCCTTCGACAGGCCGTCCCTCGCGATGTCTACCTTCTTGCCGTCGATGAAAAGCTCGCCGGAGGTCGCCGGGTCGACCAGGGTGATGATGCGGGCGAGCGTTGACTTGCCGCAGCCGCTCTCGCCGACGATGGCCAGCGTCTTGCCCTTGTCGACGCTGAACGAAACACCCTTGACCGCGTGAACCGTACGGGAGGGGCGGAAAAGCCCGCCGCCGACATGATAGTCGCGCACGATGTTCTTGCCTTCGACTACCGTCACGCTCATGTGGCGGTTCCTCCCGCGGATCGGGCTGCGACTACAGATGGGGCCGGCTCGAACAGCATGTCGGAAACAGTAGGCAACCGGTCGCCGACGGCGTTTTCCGGCAGCGCCGACAGAAGCGCGCGCGTGTAATTGCTCTTGGGGGATTCGAACAGCGACAGCACGTCGGCCTCTTCCATCTTGCGGCCCTTGTATTGGACGATGACACGGTCGGCGGTCTCGGCAACCACCCCCATATTGTGGGTGATCATGATCAGGCCCATGCCGTATTTGGCCTGCAGGCCGACCAGCAGATCGAGGATCTGCTTCTGGATGGTGACGTCGAGGGCCGTGGTTGGCTCGTCGGCGATCAAAAGCTTGGGATTGCAGGCGATGGCGATGGCGATCATGACGCGCTGGCACTGGCCGCCCGACATCTGGTGCGGGAAGGAGCCCAGCCGTTCCTCAGGGTCGGCGATGCCGACCAACTTCATCAGTTCGATGGCGCGTGCCCGGCGCTGGGCGCGGTCCATGCCCATGTGAAAGCGCAGCACCTCCTCAATCTGGAAGCCGACGGTAAAGCACGGGTTGAGGCTGGCGACCGGCTCCTGGAAGATCATCGAGATGTCCTTGCCGACAATCTTGCGCCGCTCGGACGGGCCGAGCTTAAGCAGGTCGATGCCGTCGAAGGCCATGCGGTCCGCCCTCACCGTCGCCGTGTTGGGCAAAAGCCCCATCACTGCCAGCATTGCCACTGATTTTCCGGAACCGGATTCGCCGACGATCGCCAACACCTCGCGCGGTTCGACCGACAGGTCGATGCCTTGTACCGCCATGAATGGTCCAGCGGCGGTGTCGAAGGAAACGGTCAGGTTCTTGATCTCGAGAAGAGGCATTGGATTATGACCTCTTCAGCTTGGGATCGAAGGCATCGCGCAGGCCGTCGCCGATCAGATTGATGGCAAGCACAGTGATCAGAATGGCAAGGCCGGGGAAGGTCACTACCCAAGGCGCGCGCAGGATGAACTCGCGCGCCGAGGCGAGCATCGTGCCCCATTCCGGCGTCGGCGGCTGCGCACCGACACCGAGGAAGCCGAGCGCCGCAGCCTCGAGAATGGCGTTGGAGAAGGACAGGGTGGCCTGCACGATCAGCGGTGCCAGGCAGTTCGGCAAGATCGTCCTCACCATCAAGCGAAGATGACCGGCACCAGCCACCTTGGCGGAGATGACATATTCGCGGTTCTTTTCGGCCATCACGGCGGCGCGGGTGAGACGCGCAAAATGCGGCTGCAGCACCAGCGCGATCGCCAGCATGGCGTTGAACAGCCCGGGGCCGAGGATCGCCACCAGCACCAGCGCCAGAAGCAGCGACGGGAAGGCCAGGATAATATCCATGATGCGCATGATCAGCGTGTCGACCCAGCCGCGGAAATAGCCGGCGAGCACGCCAAGCACGATGCCGCTGGTGAGCGAGAAGACGACCACCACCAGGCCGATGAACAGCGAGAAACGCGCCCCGAAAATCAACCGCGAAAGCATGTCGCGGCCGACCGCATCGGTGCCGAGCAGGAACATCGATTTGCCGCCTTGCTGCCAGGCAGGGGGCGCCAGCAGCGCATCGCGAAACTGCTCGTCGGGCGAATGCGGCGCGACGAACGGCGCAAAGACCGCCACCAGCACCAACGCCGAAAACACGACAAGGCCGATGACCGCGCCGGTGTTCATCGAGAAGTAGTGCCAGAACTCGGCGAAGGCGCGTTGCCTGCCGCCTGTCGGGATGGAGGCAGCGGTGGCTTCGGCGGCGGATTCGTCGGTCATCTCACTGCACCCGGATGCGCGGATTGATGACGGCGTAGAGCACGTCGACGATCAGGTTCACCGCCATGACGATCAGCGCGATGATCAGCAATCCGCTCTGAACGACGACATAGTCGCGCTTGCCGATGGCGTCGATCATCCATTTGCCGATGCCGGGCCAGGAAAAAATGGTTTCGGTAAGAATGGCGCCCGCCATCAACGTGCCGACCTGCAGTCCGATGGTGGTGACCACCGGAATCAGCGCGTTGCGAAAAGCGTGCAGCCCGATGACACGGCGCGGCGCCAGGCCCTTGGCGCGCGCGGTGCGGACATAGTCCTCGCCCAGCACCTCGAGCATCGCCGAGCGAGTCTGGCGCGCTATGACGGCAAGCGGGATCGTCGCCAGCACGATGGACGGCAGGATCAAATGGCTGACGGCGGATTTGAAAGCGCCGCTCCTGCCGGAGATCAGGCTGTCGATGAGCATGAACCCGGTCGTCGGCCTGAAGAAATACTGCAGGCCGATGCGGCCGGAAACCGGCGTCCAGCCGAGATAACCGGAGAAGAAGATGATGAGCAGCAACCCCCACCAGAAGATCGGCATCGAATAGCCGGTCAGCGCGACACCCATCGTCGCCTGGTCGAACCACGAGCCGCGCTTGACCGCCGCGAAGATACCGGCAGGAATGCCGAGCAGGACGGCGATGATCAACGCCACCGTCGCCAGTTCCAGCGTGGCTGGAAACAGCGCCTGGAATTCGCCGAGCACTGGCCGCTTGGTGGCAATCGATATGCCGAAATCGCCGGTCAGGACCCTGCCGATATATTCCAGGTACTGGATGACATAAGGCCGGTTGTAGCCAAACTGCTCGATGAGCTGGGCGTAGCGTTCGGGGCTGACGCCGCGCTCGCCGGCCAGGGCCAGAATGGGATCGCCGGGCAGAAGCCGGACGAAAGCGAACGCCGCCAGCGATATGCCGAACACGGTCGGGATGATCAAAGCGAGCTTGTGGAGGAGATAACGGAGCATCTTGCTTCATAGAACGGCGGCGCAGGAAGTCCAGCGCCGCCGTTCAATTTCTCAGGACTTATTCGGTGACGTCGACGCCGTCAAACCGATGAATGCCGAGCGGGTCCATAACGAAGCCCGACACCTTCTTGTTCATCGGCATGAAGACCTTGGAGTGGGCGATGGTCAGCCACGGAGCCTCACGCTTGAACACCACCTGAGCTTCCTCGTAGATCTTGGTGCGCTCGGCCACGTCCGTCGTCGCCTTGCCTTTTTTCAGCAGGGCTTCGAATTCCTGGTTGCACCAGATCGCATAATTGGACTGGCCGATGGCATCGCAACCGAGCAGGAAAAAGAAGTTGTCCGGATCGCCATTGTCACCGGTCCAGCCCAGTTGGAAGGCGCCGTCGCGATCCTTAGCTTTGCCGCGCTGGCGATACTCCGTCCATTCGTAGCTGACGATCTCCGCCTTGACGCCGACGGCGGCATAGTCGGCCTGGATCAACTCGGCGACGCGCTGGGCGTTCGGGTTGTAGGGGCGGCTGACCGGCATAGCCCAGATCTTCATCGACAGATCCTTGACGCCTGCATCGGCCAGCATCTTCTTGGCCGCCTCCGGATCGTAGGGATCGTCCTTGATGTCCTTGTTATAGGACCACATGGTCGGCGGGATCGGGTTGATGGCCGGCGCGCCGGCGCCCTGATAGACCGCGTCGATGATCGCCTTCTTGTTTACCGCCATGTTGAGGGCCTTGCGGACCTCGACTTTGTCGAAGGGCGGCAGCGTCGTGTTGTAGGCGAGATAGCCGATGTTCAGGCCTTCCTGCTCGTCGACTTTGAGGTTCGCGTCACCCTGCAGCCCGGCAATGTCGGCCGGCGCCGGGTATGACATGATATCGCACTCGCCTGCCTTCAGCTTCTGCGCGCGCACGGCCGGATCGGGCGTGATGGCGAAGATCAGATCGTCGATCTTCTGGCGGCCGCCAAAGTAGCCGTCCCATGCCGCATAGCGTACGACCGCATCGACCTGATAGTCGACAAATTGGAACGGACCAGTGCCGACCGGCTTCTGGGTGAACTGCTGCCTGGTGCCGGCCTTGTCGAGCTGGTCGGCATATTCCTTGGAAACGATCGAAGCGAAATCCATGCCGAGGTCCGGCAGGAAGGCGACTTCAGGCTTGTTCAGCACGAACTTCACCGTCAGATCGTCGACCTTGACGATTTCCTTCAGGAGATCGGGGAAGCCCATGCCGGTGAAATACTCCCAGCCGGTGCCTTCCAGGTAGCTGTACCAGGGGCTTTCTTTCTTCCACTGGCGTTCGAAGGAAAAGATCACGTCGTCGGCGTTGAGGTCGCGCGTGGGCGTGAAATAATCCGTCGTTTGGAATTTCACACCCGGGCGAAGCTTGAAGGTGTATTCGAGACCGTCGTCGGAAACCGTCCAGCTCTCCGCCAGGCCGGGCGAGATGGTGGTCTTGCCATGCTCGAACTCGACCAGGCGCGAATAGATGGTGCGCGACGAAGCGTCGAAGTCGTTGCCGCCGCTCCATGGCGACGGGTCGAAGCCGGCCGGCGATGCCTCCGAGCAATAGACCAGTTGTTTTGCATTGGCCATGCCGCCGAGGACGCTTGCAGCCAGCAACGCGGCTGCAAAAGTCAGTTTCTTTTTCATTGAGCACTCCCTGATGTTCTTCCAAGCCCCTCTATCAGGCTCGCGAAGGTCGCATATAAGCACCGTTTTTCTGGCTTTGGAACTGCTTGTTTGCCTAACCCACGGGAAGCAGAAAAAAATTCCGGCATGCGGCGAATTGTGGAAAAAACGAGCCAAATCCGCAGATCACGACATTATTAGCGACTTCAATTTTTTGTTGATCGGCGATGCCGCCAATTCGGGGAATCGAGCCGTTCGGTTCAAGAGATGCGCGTCCAAAAACCGGTCGCGGCCGAGAGCTTTGATGGCAAGTCTTGCCGCACTGCCAGGTGGGCGAGGCTTGCACGGCCGCTGCTAGTGGCAATACATAGATAGATGGACAGCGCGGTGGATTCCCCAGGCTCCGGACATTGCGGCAAGCGTGGGATACCTTTGTTTGTCAGGGGCGGCGGTGGCACTCAAGCGTGCCGAACAATAAGAATGATTGAGGGAGCGACAGGTGGCGAAACCGGCAAAGACAACAACCGCGGCGAAAGCAAAGGCCGAGGCAATATCGAAAGCGGTCAAGCCAAAAGCGGCCGCCGCCAAGCCGAAGACTACCGCGAAGGCAAGTGCGAAGCCGGCGACGAAGATCACGGCTGGAAAGACTGCCAAGCCGGCAGCCGGCAAGGCGGCGCCTGCCGCAAAGTACCCCACCGTCAAGCCGGCGGCGAAGGCAGTGCCAGCGCCCAAACAGGCGGCAGCTTCAGCCAGAAGATTGCCGAAGGCGATCACCTCGCTGACCGCCGGCCTGCCTGAAAAACCGTGGCTCCAGAGTTACCCAAAGATCGTGCCGGCCGAGATCGGCGCCCTGCCCTCCAGCTCGATCGGTGACTTTCTCGTCGCCGCCTGCAAGCAGTTTGCGAACCGGCCGGCCTTCGTCTGCATGGGCAAATCGATCACCTATGCCGATCTCGAGCGACAGTCGGCTGCGTTTGGCGCCTATCTGCAATCAAAGGGGTTGCAGAAGGGTGCACGTGTCGCGCTGATGATGCCGAACGTGCTGCAATATCCGGTGGCGATGATGGCGGTGCTTCGCGCCGGCTATGTCGTGGTGAACATCAATCCGCTCTACACGCCGCGCGAGCTTGAGCACCAGCTCAAGGATTCCGGCGCTCAAGCCATTGTCATCCTCGAAAATTTCGCCTGCACCTTGCAGGCGGTGATCGCCAGGACCGCGGTCAAGCATGTCGTGGTCGCCACGATGGGCGACATGCTCGGCGGGCTCAAGGGAACGATCGTCAACTTCGTCGTGCGCCGCGTCAAGAAGATGGTGCCGGCATGGTCGCTGCCCGGCCATGTCAAATTCAACGCCGCATTGAAGGCCGGCGCCGGCGTGACCTTCAAATCCGCCGAGGTCGTGGCCGGCGACATCGCCTTCCTGCAATATACGGGCGGTACGACCGGCATCTCCAAGGGCGCGATGCTTTTGCACAGCAATGTCTTGGCGAACGTCGCGCAGAACGCGCTCTGGGTCGAAGACGCCTACACGGTCAAGCCGAAACCGGCGCATATGAACTTCCTCTGCGCGCTGCCCCTCTATCATATCTTTGCGCTCACAGTGAACGCGATGATGGGAATGCAGCAGGGCGCGCAGAACGTGCTCATCCCCAATCCGCGCGACATTCCCGGCTTCGTCAAGGAGCTGCAGAAATACCCGATCCACATCTTTCCTGGCCTCAACACGCTGTTCAATGCGCTGCTCAATAATGAGGATTTTCGCAGGCTCGACTTCAAGCCGCTGATCCTGACGCTGGGTGGCGGCATGGCAGTGCAGAAGGGCATCGCAGAGCGCTGGAAGGCGCTGACCGGCTGCCCGATCAGCGAGGCCTACGGACTCTCCGAAACCTCGCCGGGGGCGACCGCCAACAAATTCAGCGACGGAGTCTACACCGGCACGATCGGGCTGCCGCTGCCCTCGACCGAGATCGCCATCCGCGACGACGATGGCAACAATTTGCCGCTCGGCGAGGTCGGCGAAATCTGCATCCGCGGACCGCAGGTGATGGCCGGCTACTGGAACCGGCCGGACGAGACCGCCAAGGTGATGACCGAGGACGGCTTCTTCAAATCGGGCGACATGGGCTTCATGGACGAGCGCGGCTACACCAAGATCGTCGACCGCAAGAAGGACATGATCCTGGTTTCCGGCTTCAACGTCTACCCGAACGAACTCGAGGAGGTGGTGGCGCAGCATCCGGGCGTACTCGAGGTGGCGGCGATCGGCGTGCCGGACGAGCATTCGGGTGAAGTGCCAAAGCTGTTCGTCGTCAAAAAGGACCCGGCACTGACCGCCGAGATGCTGACGGCTTATTGCCGCGAGAACCTGACCGGCTACAAGCGCCCCAGATATATCGAGTTCCGCACCGAACTGCCGAAGACACCGGTCGGCAAGATCCTGCGACGAGCGTTGCGGGGCTAGGCGCAGCTTGAGCGATTGCATCGTCGGCTCTAACGCCGTGGATATAGGTTCGCGGCCAGACCCGGCAGAGTTCATCCGGGCGCACATGCGGATCGCCCCCGTGCCCGCGCTTCCCGAAATCCGGCTTTACACCGCCCATCCGGGAAGCGGCCTCAGGCGGCTTCTCGAATGGAACCAACATGGGACCGAAGAAGACGAACCTGAACCGGAGCCACCGTACTGGGCCTATGTCTGGGCCGGCGGCGCGGTGCTTGCCCGCTACATAATCGACCGGCCGGAGACCGTGGCCGGGCGTCGCGTGCTCGACCTCGGCGCCGGCTCGGGCCTCGTCGGCATCGCTGCGGCGAAAGCCGGAGCCAGCGCGGTCGTCGCGGCCGAGATCGATCGTAATGGTGTGGTTGCGCTCAGCCTCAATGCGACTGCGAACGGCGTCGCTATCATGATCGTTGGCGACGACATCACCGGCGGTCCGCCGCCGCCGGTGGACATCGTGGTGGTCGGCGACCTGTTTTACGCCCGCGATCTTGCCGGCCGGGTCGTTCCCTTCCTCGACCGCTGCCTTGCTGCCGGCATCGCCGTGCTGATCGGCGATCCGGGCCGCGCCTATCTGCCGCGCTCGCGGCTTCGCCTGCTGGCCGAATACGAGGTGCCGGATGTCGGCGAGGGCAGGAATGCGGCGATGAAACCGAGCGGCGTGTTCTCGTTCGGACCAGATAACTACGAGTCTAGACCGTCTCGCTGACCCGGGCCGCAAGAAAATCGGGCAGATCAGCCACCGAATCCAGGATGACGTCGGCGATCTGTGACAGCGATTCACGTGTGCCGGTGCCGGACAGCACGCCGATCGCCAGGCCGCAGCCGCCGGCGCGCGCCATCTCCAGATCGTGACGATTGTCGCCGACCATTGCGATCGTCGCCGGCCTGAGCCCTGTCAGATCCGAAAAGGCAAGGATCGTATCCGGCGCCGGTTTTGGATTGGCCACCGCGTCGTAACCATAGGCGGCTTCGAAAAGCTGCGCGACGCCCAGCGTGACCAAGGTCTTTTCCGCGCCGCTGGTCGAGTCGTTGGTGGCGACGCCAAGCCGGTAGGATTTTCTGTGAAGCAGCCCAAGCGTCTCGACCACACCCGGCAGCGCCACGGCCATCGCCGATCCTTGCGCCGAGGTGATGGCATTGAAGCGGGCGACGGCAAGCATCTGGTCCTCGTCGGACAGCCGCGGAAACCACAGTTCGACGACGTCCATGTTGGTCCCGGAGGCAAAGATAGAATCCGGCTTGAAGCGCCTGGTGGCGAAGTCGAAGCCCGCCGCCGCAAGCAGCCTGTCTGCCTTCCAGCGATCGCCTTCGGCCGCATCCATCGCCATGAAGTCGGCGATGCCCAGCCATGTCGCGTTGAAATCCACGAGCGTGCCGTCCTTGTCGAACAATATTCCCTTGATGTCCGCCAAGCTTTTCACTCCGGGCCGCGCAAGCGGTGAATGTATTCCACCAGTCCGGCAGTCGAGGCATCCCGCTTTGCGGCATTCTCCTTGCCTTCAACGACGGGCAGCAGCCCGGTCGCCAGTTCCTTGCCGAGCTCGACGCCCCACTGGTCGAAGGAGTTGATGTTGAACAGCGTGCCTTCGACGAAGACGCGATGTTCGTAAAGCGCAATCAGCCGTCCGAATGTATGTGGGTCGAGCTTCCTGTAGAGGATCGTCACTGAGGGGCGGTCGCCGGAGAAGACGCGGTGCGGAGCAATCCTGTCGACATCGGCGGGCTTCATGCCTTTCGCCAGCATCTGCGCGCGGGCTTCCTCCAGCGTGCGGCCCTTCATGAAGGCTTCCGACTGCGCCAGGCAATTGGCAAGCAGAAGGTCGTGGTGATGCTTCAGTTCCGGCTCGTGGCCGACGGCAGCGGCGAGGAATTCGACCGGAATGAAATCGGTGCCCTGATGCAGAAGCTGGAAGAAGGCGTGCTGGCCGTTGGTGCCGGGCTCGCCCCAGACCAGCGGGCCGGTCGGCGTCGTTACAGCGCCGCCATCCAGGGTGACGCTCTTGCCGTTCGATTCCATGTCGAGCTGCTGCAGATAGGCCGGCAGCCTGGACAGACGCTGATCGTAGGGGATGACGGCGCGAGCCGGATATTTGCAGATCACGCGATGCCACCAGCCGATCAGCCCCATCAGCGCCGGCAGGTTCTTCGCCAGCGGCGCGGTGCGGAAATGCTCGTCCATCTCATGGGCGCCGTCGAGAAAGGCGCGAAAATCCTTCGGGCCAATGGCGATCATCACCGGCAGGCCGATCGCACCCCAGACGGAATAGCGGCCGCCGACCCAGTCCCAGAAGCCGAAGACGCGGTCGGCTGCGATGCCGAATTTGGCGACCAGGTCGAGCGCCGTCGAGACGGCGGCGAAATGCTTGCCGACCGCTTCCTTGCCGAGCGCCTTCTCGACCCATCTGCGTGCCGTCTCGGCATTGGTCATCGTCTCAACCGTGGTGAAGGTCTTGGAGGCGATGATGAACAGGGTGGTTTCGGCGGAAAGACCCTTCAACGTGTCGTGGATATGGGCACCGTCGATATTGGACACGTAATGCGCGCGCGGCCCGTCATGATAGGGCGCCAGCGCCAAGGTCGCCATGGCCGGGCCGAGATCGGAGCCGCCGATGCCGATGTTGACGATGTCGGTGATCTTCTTGCCGGTCGCGCCGGCCGCCTTACCGGAACGCACCGCGTCGGCGAAGGCGCCCATCGCGTCGAGTACGCCGAGGACTTCCGCCTTCACGTCCTGGCCCTCGTCGAGCAGGATGCCTTTGCCGGTAAGGTTACGCAGCGCGGTATGCAGCACGGCGCGGCCTTCGGTGACGTTGATCTTCTTGCCAGCAAACATCGCGTCGCGCCGGCCTTCGAGGTCGGCGGCCTCAGCTAGGTTCTCCAGCAACTCCATCGTCCGCGCATCGACCGCGCATTTCGACCAGTCGAGCAGCAGGTCGCCGTCGCTGGCGGAGAATTTCTCGAAGCGCTGCGGATCGGCAGCGAAAGCCTCGCGCATCGAGCCCGATTTGGCCGCACGATGATCGCGCAACAAGTCGAGCTGCTTTTGAAAGGACGATTGATCCACTGCTTCGCTCCGGTCTCTTGAGATGCATCTTATCAGGCCGGATGTTTCCGGCGCGTGTCGTCGCGGCAAACTATCGGGTCGAATTCCATCCGTTTCAATGCGCAGCGATGCCGCAGAGCAGCGTGGGCCGGCGCAAAGGATCACTGGCATAAATCCCAGCGATCAGAAAAATTGATTGGCGCAAGACCTTGTGCCACCGGTACATTCGACTGGTCCAGCCAAGTGAAAAAAGCTGGCCATCGAGGAACATCTCCCATGCCACAGAGAAACGACACGGCCATATGGTCCGGCCTGTTCCGGATTTCGGCGGAATCCGGTCAGACCCTGCAGGCGCAGATCCGTCAGGCGATCGTCGCCGCCATCCTCGACCGGCAGATCGCGGCTTCCATGCCGCTTCCGTCCTGCCGGATTCTCGCCGAAAAACTCGGCGTAGCGCGTGGCACCGTGGTGCTGGCCTTCCAGCAGCTGGTCGACCAGGGCTTCCTGGTGGCGCGCGAGCGCCGCGGCCACTTCGTCAATCCCGAAGTGCTGGCGACGCCGGCCAAACCGCACCAGAAGGCGCCCGACCAAGCCAACGAGATCGACTGGAAGGCCCGCCGGCAGATCGCGGCGAGCGACATGCCACCGCCGGCCAAGCACGACAACTGGATCAAATCGTCCTACCCCTTCGTCTATGGCCAGTTCGACCCGGCGCTGTTCCCGACCGCCGAATGGCGCGAGTGCAACCGCATGGCGCTGGCGGTGCTCGAAATCCGCAACTGGGCGTCCGACATGGTCGACCGCGACGATCCCCTCCTGATCGAGCAGATCCAGGCACGGCTGTTGCCGCGGCGCGGCATCTTCGCCAATCCGGACGAGATCATCGTGACGCTGGGCGCGCAGAACGCGCTTTACATGCTGGCGACGCTGTTGATGACCAAGGGCTCGAAGGTGGCGATGGAGGACCCGGGCTATCCCGATGCACGTTCGATCTTCCGGCTGGCCGGCGCCGACATCCAGCCGGTTCCGGTCGACCACTCCGGCATCGTAACCTCGGCCATTCCCAATGATTCCGGCTTCGTCTTCGTCACGCCCAGCCACCATTGCCCGACCATGGTGCCGCTGTCGGCAGAGCGGCGGCAGGATCTTTTGGCGCGCGCCAACCGCTACAACCAGATCATCATCGAGGACGGATATGACAGCCAGCTCCTGGACGAGGCGCCGCAGCAGGCGCTGAAGAGCCTCGATCGGTCCGGCCGCGTCGTCTATGTCGGCTCGATGTCGAAGACGCTGGCTCCCGGCCTCAGGCTCGGCTACATCGTCGCCTCGGCCGGGCTGATCTCCGAGCTTCGGGCGCTGCGCCGCTTCATGCTGCGCCACCCGCCGGCAAACAACCAGCGCGCCGTCGCATTGTTCCTGTCGCTCGGCCATCACGAGGCGCTGGTGCGGCGGCTGTCGAGCGCCTTCGACGAGAGGCGCAAGCGTCTGGTCCATGCGATTTCCGCCTTCCTGCCGGAGTGGCGCTCGACCGATTCGGCCGGCGGCACGTCGCTCTGGCTCGAGGGACCGCGCGGCACCGATTCGCGCGGGCTGGCGGAGGCCGCGGCCTCGCGCAGCGTCATCATCGAGCCTGGCGACCGCTTCTTCGACCGCACCGAAAAGCCATCGCGTTTCATGCGCTTGGGCATTTCCTCGATCGCGTTGCAGCACATCGAACCCGGCATCCGCGAACTGGCGACGGCAGCTGGACGCAGGCCGGCAGCGGCCTGATCTCCCTTCCCCGACCGGAGCCTGGCGCATGTAGTGCGGCTCCGGTTCTTTAGCTCCTTGGCATATGCGACGGGACCGGCTGGCACATAGGCTGTGCCAATGCCGGCGGCATAGTCGCTGTATAAAGGGGACGAAGCAGGCCGATGGTGGACCAACCGCCGCGCCCGCTCCGCAGCTAAAGTTGGAGTGCCTTCATGCCAATGGCCCATGAGAAGCAGGACGTGTCCGCAGACCAGCGTTCGCGGCGGTCCGGCGGGCGCGAGGCGCGCCGCGCCATGCGGGCGGCACCGCTCGCCGACGACGTCAAGCCGGTGCGCGCCGGCCTCGAAGGCGGAAGCTACAGCCCGCTCAGCGGCAATGATTGCGAACGTATCCACGAGGCCGTGCTTACCCTTTTGGAGACGGTCGGTTTCGCCAACGCCATCCCCTCTTGCATTGAGGTACTGACCAAGGCCGGCGCAACGCTTGGCGAGGACGGCCGCCTGCGCTTTCCTCGCGGTCTGGTGGTCGAAACGATCAAGAAAGCGGCGCGGCATTTCACCCTGCACGGCCAGGATCCGAAGCACGACATGGTGATCCAGGGCAAGCGTGTGCATTACGGCACGGCTGGTGCTGCGGTGCATCTTGTCGATGTCGAAAAGCGTGAGTATCGCGAGTCGCTGCTGCAGGACATTTACGATGCGGCGCGTCTGGTCGAGGGGCTCGACAACATCCATTTCTTCCAGCGGCCGATGGTGCCACGCGACATCCCCGACCCGCTCGATATGGATTTCAACACGCTCTACGCCTGTGTCATGGGCACGTCGAAGCATGTCGGCACCTCGTTTACCGTGCGTGAGAACGTCAAGCCGGCGCTCGACATGCTCTATGCCATCGCCGGCGGCGAAGAGAATTTTCGCGCGCGGCCTTTCGTCTCCAATTCGAACTGTTTCGTCGTGCCGCCGATGAAGTTTGCCGAGGACGCCTGCGGCGTGCTCGAAGCCTGTGTCGAGGGCGGCATTCCGATCCTGCTGCTGTCGGCAGGCCAGGCAGGTGCGACGGCACCGGCGGCGATTGCCGGTGCCGTGGTGCAGGCGGTCGCCGAAGTGCTGGTCGGCCTAATCTATGTCAACGCCATCAAGCCGGGCCACCCGGCAATCTTCGGCACCTGGCCGTTCGTCTCGGACCTCCGGACCGGCGCCATGTCGGGCGGTTCGGCCGAGCAGGCGGTGCTGACCGCGGCCTGCGCGCAGATGGCACAATTTTACGACCTGCCGGGCGGTTCGGCCGCCGGCATGACGGATTCGAAACTGCCTGACATTCAGTCAGGCTACGAAAAGGGCATAACCGACGTGATGGCCGGTCTTGCCGGCCTCAACCTGGTTTACGAATCGGCCGGCATGCACGCCTCGCTGCTCGGCTTTTGCCTTGAGAGCCTGATCATCGACAACGACATGCTCGGCCACTGCCTGCGCTGCGTGCGCGGCATCGAGGTGACGGACGAGTCGCTGTCCATCGACACCATCGCCGATGTCTGCCTGAAGGGCCCGGGCCATTATCTCGGCAACGAGCAGACGCTGCGGCTGATGCAGACCGAATATTTCTATCCGGCCGTCGGCGACCGCTTTTCGCCGAAGGAATGGAATGAGAAAGGCAGGCCCGACATCTTGCAGCGGGCGATCATCGAGAAGAAACGCGTGCTTGCCGAACGCTTCCCGCGCCATGTGCCGAAGCCCGTCGACGACAAATTGCGCGCCCGTTTCGGCGATATGATCAAGCTGCCGCGCGGCAGAATGGGCGGCTGAGCGTTAGCCGCTCGCCGCCAGCAACAAGACGCCGGCCAGCACCGATCCGGCAAGCGTCGGCAGCATGCCGATTTTCAGCTTCAGAATGGCGATCATCGAGGCACAGGAAAGCAGCGCCGCGCGCCAGTCTATCGATGAAAGCACCGGCACGTCCATTCCAAGCCCGACATTGCGCACTTCGCCGAAGATGACGTGCAAGCCGAACCATAGAGCGAGATTCATGATGACGCCGACGACGGCGGCGGTGATTGCGCCGAGCGCCGCCGACAGCGCCTTGTTGCCGCGCAGCGCTTCGATGTAAGGCGCGCCAAGGAATATCCACAGGAAACATGGGGTAAACGTCGCCCACAGCGTGAACAGCCCGCCAAACAACCCGGCAAGCAGCGGCGCCAGCGAGCCCGACTGGCGGAAGGCGGCGACGAAGCCGACGAACTGCAAGACCAGGATGAGCGGGCCCGGCGTGGTTTCGGCAAGTCCGAGGCCGTCGACCATTTCACCGGGTGCCAGCCAGCCGAAGTACTCGACCGCTGCCTGCGCCACATAGGCAAGGGCCGCGTAGGCGCCGCCGAAGGTAACGACCGCCATGACACTGAAGAAGCCACCGATTTGCGTCCAGACGCTGGCCGAGCCGGTGACAGCCCAGACCAGCAGAACAGGCCCGAGCCAGATCGGCAGCCAGATCGCCAAGATGCGCGGCGCGTGCCATCGCGTCGGCCTGACGTGGGTCAGTTCACCGCGCTCGAACATCAGATCGACCGCGCCCTTGATCTCGGGAACATCGCCCTTGCCATGCGAAGCGCCGGAAAAAAATGCCGGCGCACTACGGTTGCCGATCCAGCCTGCCAGGCCGGCAAGCAGGACGATCAGCGGAAACGGCACGTTCAACGCGTAGATGGCGATGAAGGCGGCGAGTGCGATCGACACCATGACGGGGTTTTTCAGCGCGCGTCTGCCGATCCGGATCACCGCCTCGATGACAATGGCGAGCACGGTCGCCTTGACCCCGAAAAACAGCGCCGCGACGAGTGGTACATCGCCATAGAGCGCATAGAGGCTGCTCAGGACGAGCATGACAAGCGCGCCCGGCACGACGAAGAGAATGCCGGCAACAAGGCCGCCGACCGTTTTGTGCAGCAACCAGCCGATATAGATGGCAAGTTGCTGGGCCTCGGGGCCAGGCAGCAGCATGCAGTAGTTCAACGCATGCAGGAAACGCTGTTCGCCGATCCAGCGCCGTTCCTCGACCAATTCCTTGTGCATGAGTGCGATCTGCCCGGCCGGGCCGCCAAAGCTGAGCACGCCGATTTTCGCCCAGACTTTCACGGCCTGCCGGAAGCTCGGCACAACCGGCTCTTGGATCTCCGGCGGCTTTTTCGAAAGGACGGCGCTCACGAAGGTTTGCCCGCGCCGAGATTGCCCGTACCGGCGGCCGGCCAGTTATGCGTCTCCTCGGTCGCATCGCGGCACCAGCGGAAGAACGCATCGTAGAGCAGCATGCCGGCCTCGAGCTGTTCCAGGTCGTCGCGAAACATCCGCGACAGGCCAAGCGAGGCGGCCAGGAACCCGGCCGCCTGTGGGACAAGATCGAGGCTCGCAGTATCGGCGGCGCGTATGATCGTGGCGAGACGATCGAGCGCTTCGGATTTTAGTCCGAACTCCTCGATCATGGTGTCGAAGGTGCAGCGTTCGCCGCGGTGGCTCCAGAACACGTTCTCGATGTCGAAAGGCACGGCCTGAAAGCGATCGGCGACCGCCGCCACTTCGGCCGGCTCGACGAAGAGAAAGACCGCGTGAGGATCGATGAAGCGCCGAATCAGCCAGGGGCAGGCGATGCGGTCGACCTTCGGGCGCGTACGCGTCACCCAAACGGTGCGGCCCTTGGCATCGGCGGGCGGTATCTTGCCGGTGTGAACCAAAAGCCCCTTGGCATCGCGCCATGCCTCAAACCCGCCTTCGAGCGATTCGGCGGCAATGCCCTCGTGCCGCAGCCATGCGGCCACGCCTTGCGAGAGCTTTTTTCCCTGTTGGCAGACCACCGTCACTTGCTGGCCAGTGAATTCGCCAGCCCAGGTGGCGATAGTCTTGAAGTCACACCGGATTGAGCCCGGCAACAGGCGCGGATCGGCGTTGTAGTCATCATTGATGCGGACATCGATGATTGCGGGCGCACCCGGCAGCCCAATCAGACGAGACAGTTGCGATACAGTGATAGCGGTTGTTGACGGCATGGCGTCCACCTCCTTGAAAGAGAAGCTTGGACGCGAACGTTGGGCTGACGCCTCACGGGGTCGTCGCGATGCACCCCTTACGATGATCGTGGATTTGTCACGCCCGCTTGTCAAGCATTCCCGTTCTCGCGGGAGCAATCGCTTTTGACAAATGACCGCGTCCAACTCTGTGGCGGGCATTTCTCCCCGTTAGCGGGCTGTTAACGGGGAGAAATGAGGTGACCGTAACGCTGGCGACCTGACGGCTCGTGCGACGGACCCTGGTCAGTGATTGTCCCTCGGCACGCCGCTTGTATGAGCCACATCCTGGTACTTCACCGCCGGCTTCAGCACCATGCCTTCGGAAAACTGGTCGACCATGCCGCGCTGGATTTCCTGCCACGGCGTCTGGTGCTTCGGATAATGATAGCCGCCATTGTTCTGCAGCTCGGCGCGGCGCCGCGTGATCTCGTCGTCGCTGACGAGGATGTCGGCGGTACCCTTGCGCAGGTCGATGCGGACGCGATCGCCGGTCTTCAGCAGCGCCAAGCCGCCGCCGATGGCGGCTTCCGGCGAGGCGTTGAGGATCGACGGCGAGCCCGACGTGCCTGACTGACGCCCGTCGCCGATACAGGCCAGCGCGTGGATGCCCTTTTTGATCAGATAGGCAGGCGGCTGCATGTTGACGACTTCGGCGCCGCCGGGATAGCCGATCGGGCCGGCGCCGCGCATGAACAGGATGGTGTGCTCGTCGATGCCCTGTGCCGGGTCGTCGATACGGGCGTGATAATCCTCGGGGCCGTCGAAGACCATGGCGTTGCCCTCGAACGCTTCCGGGTCCTTCGGGTTCGACAGATAGCGTTCGCGGAATTCAGGCGAGATGCCGCTGGTCTTCATGATCGCCGAATCGAACAGATTGCCCTTGAGGTTGATGAAGCCGGCATTGGCTTTCAGCGGCTCGGCAACCGTGCGGATGACGTCGAGGTTCTCGTTCACGGCGCCGCCGCAATTGTCGCCGATGGTCTTGCCGTTAGCGGTCATGGCTTCCGGATAGGGCAGCATGCCGCCCTTCATCAGTTCGGCGATCACAGCCGGCACGCCGCCGGCATGGTGATAGTCCTCGCCGAGATATTCGCCGGTCGGCTGCAGATTGACGATGAGCGGAATGTTGAGGCCAACCTTCTGCCAATCGTTGTTGTCGAGCGGCACGCCGAGGTGGCGGGCGATGGCGTTGAGGTGGATCGGCGCATTGGTCGACCCGCCGATCGCCGAATTGACGACGATGGCGTTCTCGAAGGCCTTGCGGGTCATGATGTCGGAGGGCTTCAGATCCTCATGCACCATGTCGACGATGCGCTTTCCAGTCTCATAGGCGATCTGGCCGCGTTCGCGATAGGGGGCGGGGATTGCGGCCGAGCCCGGCAATTGCATGCCGAGCGCCTCGGCCAGCGAATTCATCGTGGTAGCGGTGCCCATCGTGTTGCAATAGCCGGTCGACGGCGCCGAGGAGGCGACGATGTCCATGAACTCGTCATAGCCGATCTCGCCGGCCGACAGGCGCTGGCGCGATTCCCAGACGATGGTGCCGGAGCCGGTGCGCTTGCCCTTGTGCCAGCCGTTGAGCATCGGGCCGACCGAAAGCGCGATAGCCGGAATGTTGACGGTAGCCGCGGCCATCAGCATGGCCGGCGTCGTCTTGTCGCAGCCGATGGTGAGCACCACGCCGTCGAGCGGATAGCCGTAGAGCACCTCGACCAGGCTGAGATAGGCAAGGTTGCGGTCGAGCGCAGCTGTCGGCCGCTTGCCGGTTTCCTGGATCGGGTGGCAAGGAAACTCGAAAGGAATGCCGCCCATCGAGACGATGCCCTCGCGCACGCGCTTGGCCAGTTCGATGTGATGGCGGTTGCAGGGCGACAGGTCCGAGCCGGTCTGGGCGATGCCGATCAGCGGCTTGCCGGACATCAGTTCGGCCCGCGTCAGCCCGTAATTCAGGTAGCGCTCCAGATAAAGTGCTGTCATGCCCGGATTGTCGGGATTGTCGAACCACTCTTGCGAGCGAAATTTTTTCTTGCTGGTGGGGGCGCCTGCCATCGTGGTCTCCGTATTTGTATGACAAATCGATATGACAACGCGCGGGAGCAGGCAAGGGGCACGCGCCATCCGAATCCGCACTTTGGTGCGATAGACACACATCTGCCTCCGCGCTAGACGGGATCGTGGTTTGTCAGTCCGCTATCCCGGAAAAGTTGGAGCGTGTCGCCGCGGACCCCGCCCGGTCCTTCGGGCCACCCTCCGCTCAAAGGGGAGGGATATCCGCATCACTCGAACACGATGCTCGGCACTGCAGCCTCGGCCGCGCCGCGCTCTTCATTGACGCGGTGCCAGACCTTGGCGGCGATGTCGCGATAGATTTTCGCCTCGGCGCTATCGGGCTTGGAGACCACCACCGGCGTGCCGGCATCGGAGCTTTCGCGGATGCCCATCTCGAGCGGCACTTCGCCAAGGAAGGTGACGCCGAGGCGCTCTGCCTCACGGCGCGCGCCGCCATGGCCGAAGATGTCGTAGCGTTTCCCCGTATCGGGGGCGAGAAAATAGCTCATGTTTTCGACGATGCCCAAAAGCGGCACGTCGACCTTTCTGAACATGTTGAGGCCTTTGCGCGCATCGATCAGGGCCAGGTCCTGTGGCGTCGAGACGATGACGGCGCCGGCCAGCGGCACCTGTTGGGCCATGGTCAGCTGGGCGTCGCCGGTGCCGGGCGGCATGTCGACGACGAGCACGTCGAGCGGTCCCCATTCGACCTCGCGCAGCATTTGCGTCAATGCCGACATCACCATCGGCCCGCGCCAGATCATCGGCGTCTCCTCATCGACGAGGAAGCCCATCGACATGACCTTGAGGCCATAGTTCTGCATCGGCTTCAGGATCTTGCCGTCGACGGTCTGCGGCCGGCCATGAATGTTGAGCAGACGTGGCATGGACGGGCCATAAATATCGGCATCGAGCACGCCGACCCGCAACCCGTTGGCGGCCAGGCCAAGGGCGATATTGACGGCGGTGGTCGACTTGCCGACGCCGCCCTTGCCGGAAGCAACAGCGATGATGGCGTCGATGCCTGGTACGCCGCGCTTGCCATGGCTGTGCGAGGCGGGCGCCTGCGGCGCGGGACGAGCAGGTGCGGCCGGCGGAGCGGGCCTCTGAGCCGGTCTTTGCGGAACCGGCGCCTCCATGCCGCCGCCCTTCTTTTCCGCCGTCAGCGCGACCACGGCGCCGGCGACACCGGGGATCGCCTTGACGACACGCTCGGCGGCCGCACGCAGCGGCTCCATCTCCTGGGCACGGGCGGCGGGAACGGTGATCGAGAAGAACACCTTGGCATCGGCAATGAAAATCTCGGAAACCATGCCGAGGTCGACGATATTGCCGGTGAAATCCGGCCCGTTGACCGTCTTCAGGCGTTCGATGACGATTTCCTTGGTGACGGACATCAGATCTTCCTTATGCAAGCTCGCGCCTGAGATAGTGCAGTTTCCGGAGAGAACCAAGTCGTGGAGCAACAGCCGGCCTGGTGTGCCCCGGAAAACGGACCGACGCTGTCAGATTTGCCTGATCGACGGTCGCCAACCATCCGCTACGACCTATCCGAAGGAGCAGCATGAGCACGACATCAAGGGAAGGAGACGATCATGCTCGCAAACAGCAACGCAACGGCCAATCTCGCAGTGAAGGACTTGGCCAAGGCCAGGGCTTTCTACGAAGGGACGCTCGGCCTGAAAGAGGTGCACAATGAAGGTGGCGAACTGATCGTCTATAAAAGCGGCGATACCAGCATCAACGTGTACCGTTCGAATTTCGCTGGGACCAACAAGGCGACGGCTGTGACCTGGACGGTCGGCGACGAGCTCGGCAAAATCGTTGAGGCGTTGAAATCGAAGGGCGTGGCCTTCGAGCATTACGACATGCCCGGCCTGACGCTGGAGGGTGACGTTCATGTCGGTCAGGGCATGAAGGTCGCATGGTTCAAGGATCCGGACGGCAACATCCTGAACCTTGTGGACAGGTAGATACGGCGTTCACGCACCGCCGCCGCGCAGTGCTGCGGTGCTCTCACCTTGCCAGGCCGACCGCGAGGTAGGTGAGGGCCGCAATCACCGCGGTTGCCGGCAGGGTGATAATCCAGGCAACCACGATGTTGCCGGCAATGCCCCAGCGAACGGCTGAGACGCGGCGTGCGGCGCCGACGCCAATGATGGCGCCGGTGATCGTGTGTGTGGTCGATACCGGAATACCGAGCCAGGTGGCGGCGAACAGGGTGATCGCACCGCCGGTCTCGGCGCAGAAACCCTGCATCGGGTTCAGCCGGGTGATCTTCGATCCCATTGTGTGGACGATGCGCCAGCCGCCGAGCAACGTGCCCAGCGCCAGCGCCGACTGACAGGTGATGACGACCCACAGCGGCACGTAAAAATTCGCGCCGAGCATGCCTTGCGAATAAAGCAGCACGGCGATGATGCCCATGGTCTTCTGCGCGTCGTTGCCGCCATGGCCGAGCGAATAGAGCGAGGCGGAAAAGAACTGCATGACGCGGAAGGTGCTGTCGACGGCGAACGGCGTCTGCCGCACGAACAGCCAGGAGACCGCGAGGATCAAGACGAGCGCCAGCAGAAAGCCTGCCGCCGGCGACAGCACGATGGCCGCCGTCGTCTTGCCCAATCCGGCCCAGACGATGGCGCCGGTGCCGGCCTTGGCAACGCCGGCGCCGACCAAACCGCCGATCAGCGCGTGCGAGCTGCTGGACGGGATACCGACGAGCCAGGTGACGATATTCCAGACGATGGCGCCGACAAGTGCTGCGAAGATCACTGCCGGCGTGACGATGCTGGCGTCGATGATGCCGGTTCCCAGCGTCTCCGCCACGTGAAGACCGAAGAACATGAAGGCGATGAAATTGAAGAAAGCCGCCCAGAACACCGCATAATGCGGCCTCAGCACGCGGGTGGAGACGATTGTCGCGATGGAGTTGGCGGCATCGTGCAGGCCGTTGAGGAAATCGAAGAACAGTGCGACGGCGACAAGGCCGACCAGCACCGGAAAGGCTATCGCGGCTTCCACTATACGTTCTCGATGACGATGCCGCTGATTTCGTTGGCGACGTCCTCGAAGCGGTCGACCACCTTTTCCAGCTGGCCGTAGATCTCGCTGCCGATCAGATAGGCCATCGGATCGCTGCGGCCGTGCCGCTTGAACAGGTCCTTCAGGCCCTGTTCGTGCAGGTCGTCGGCCCGGCCTTCGGCGCGCATGACCTCCTCGGCGATGGCGTTGAGGCGCACCGTATGCGCCCCGACCTTGCCGAGCAGTGGGATCGCCTCGGCCACCAACTTGGCGGCCTCGACGATGACGGCCCCCATTTCCTGCATCAGCGGGTCGAATTCCTTCTTTTCGAACAACCTTACCGTCTTGACGGTCTTGTGCATCATGTCGATGGCATCATCCATCGACTGGATCAGGTCCTTGATGTCGCCGCGATCGAAGGGCGTGATGAAGGAGCGGCGCACGGCCAGCAGAACTTCCGCGGTGATCTGATCGGCTTCGTCCTCGAGATCGATGATCGTCTGACACCAGCGGTCGATGTCGTTGCCCTGCAAAAGCTGCTGCAGTGCCTCAGCGCCGCCGACCACAGTGCGGGAATGCCGCTCGAACAGGTCGAAGAAGCGATCTTCGCGCGGCAAAAGCTTGCGGAACCAGCCCAGCATGTTTCGGTCTCCCGTCGTGTCCAGTCCACGACCCCGTCCCATCCACATAGCGCCGCGTTCCATCGCGGGAAACAGTAAGCCGGCTGAAAGATGTGGATGCGGGCGATTTGCACAGGCGGCTTGCGGCCGAAGGCGATTTCCCCGACCTTGCGCGCTAAGATCGGACATAGCGTCCGTGACAGGCTCCCGACGGCATGATCGACAAGCTGGAATTCTTCATAGCACTCGCCAGGGAAGAACATTTCGGCCGCGCGGCGGAGGTGTGCGGCGTCACCCAACCGACGCTTTCGGCCGGCATCAAGCAGCTGGAGGGCCAGCTCGGCGTGATGCTGGTGCTGCGCGGCTCGCGCTTCCAGGGGCTGACGCCGGAAGGCAAGCAGGTGCTGGTGTGGGCGCGCCGCATCGTCGGCGACAGCAGGACCATGCGCGAGGAGATGCGGGCGGCACGCCACGGCCTGTCAGGACGCATCCGCATCGCCGCGATCCCTACGGCGCTGGCCATGGTGGCGCGATTGACCACGCCGTTTCGGGCAAAGCACCCCGGCGTCACCTTCTCGGTGCTGTCGCGGACCTCGATCGAGGTGCTGTCGCTGCTCGGCAATTTCGACATCGACGCCGGCATCACCTATCTCGACAACGAGCCGCTCGGACGCGTCACCAGCGTGCCGCTCTACGACGAGCGCTACCAGTTGATCACCGCTGTCGGGAACCCCTATTTCGACCGCGACAAAGTGACATGGGCGGAACTCTCCCAGCTGCCGCTCTGCCTGCTGACGCCGGACATGCAGAACCGCCGCATCATCGACCAGCATCTGGCCGAAGCCGGCGTGCAGGTGCGGCCGACACTGGAATCCAACTCGATGATCGTGCTGTTTTCACATATCCGCACCGGCAAATGGTCGTCGATCATGCCGCTTAACCTTGCGGAAACGTTCGGCTTTTCCGAGCCGATCCGGGCTATCCCGATCGTCGAGCCGGATGCCAGCCACACCGTCGGGCTGGTGGCGGCGCCGCGCGAACCGCACACGCCGCTGGTCTCGGCGCTGTTGGACGAGGCAATGGCGCTGGCGGACGATTTCCGCGCCCGCCGCTAGGCTAGATAACGCTGGTGATCGAGATCGATAGAAAATTTCTATCGAGCAACGGATCGGCTTTATTGATTTAGCGGGTTTCCTCTGATTTCCTAAGCACTTAGCGGAAGACCGCCACGACCAGGGAGGGCGCTGCATGACGATGCAGCCTGCAAGTACCGAGATCGCATCGCGCACGGCGGCGATCATCCACGAGCTGAAAGGCCTCGAAGGCCCGCTGTTGCCGATCCTGCACGGCATACAGGAAGAGTTCGGCTATGTGCCGCAGGACGCGCTGCCGGTGATTGCCGAGGCGCTGAACATCTCCAGGGCCGAGGTGCATGGCGTCGTCACCTTCTATCACGATTATCGCAGCCAGCCCGCCGGCCGCCATGTGCTGAAGCTCTGCCAGGCGGAAGCCTGCCAGTCGATGGGCTCGGATGCGATTGCCGCCAAGCTCAAATCAATGCTGGGCATCGGTTTCCACGAGACAACCCGCGACGGTTCGGTGACGCTGGAGCCGGTCTATTGCCTTGGCCTTTGCGCTTGCTCGCCATCGGCGATGCTGGACGGCGAGGTGGTCGGGCGGCTCGACGACGAAAAGCTCAATGAAATCGTTGCCGAGGTGCGCTCATGATCCCGCGTATCTATATTCCCGGCGATTCCGGCGCGCTGGCGCTGGGTGCGGAAAGGGTCGCCAAGGCGGTTCGGGCGGAGTTGGCCGAGCGCGGCATCGAGGCCAAGATCGTGCGCAACGGCTCGCGCGGCGCCTATTTCCTCGAGCCGATGGTCGAAGTGGCGACGGCCAATGGCCGCGTCGCCTATGGGCCGGTGAAGCCATCCGACGTCAAAAGCCTGTTCGACTGCGGCTTCCTCACCGGTGGCCATCACAAGCGCTGGCTGGGCGCACCGGACAAGATCCCGTTCCTGGCCAAACAGACGCGGCTGACCTTTGCACGTTGCGGCGTCACCGATCCGCTGTCGCTCGATCACTACAAGGCGCATGGCGGGCTGAACGGCCTGCAGAATGCGGTGGCGATGACACCGGCCGACATCGTCAAGCAGGTGACCGAGTCCGGGCTGCGCGGTCGTGGCGGCGCCGGCTTCCCGACCGGCATCAAATGGAAGACGGTCCTCGATACGTCGGCCGACCGCAAATACATCGTCTGCAATGCCGATGAAGGCGATTCCGGTACGTTCGCCGACCGCATGATCATGGAAGGCGACCCCTTCGTGCTGATCGAAGGCATGGCGATCGCCGGCATCGCCACCGGCGCGACCAAGGGCTTCATCTATATCCGCTCGGAATATCCGCATGCGGTGGCGGTGATGCAGAAGGCCGTCGAGATCGCCCGCAGGGCCGGCGTGCTCGGCGTCAATGTGCTCGGGTCACCCAATTCATTCGACATGGAAGTGCGCGTCGGCGCCGGCGCCTATGTCTGCGGCGAGGAGACCGCCCTGCTCGACAGCCTCGAAGGCAAGCGCGGACAGGTGCGGGCCAAGCCGCCGCTGCCGGCGCATAAGGGCCTGTTCGGCAAGCCGACGGTGATCAACAACGTCATTTCGCTGGCCTCGGTACCGGTGATCATGGACAAGGGTGCCGCCTTCTACAAGGATTTCGGCATGGGCCGTTCGCGCGGCACCATCCCGATCCAGATCGCCGGCAACGTCAAATATGCTGGTCTCTACGAGGCGGCGTTCGGCATGACTGTGGGCGAGATCGTCGACGATATCGGTGGCGGCACGGCAACGGGTCGCCCAGTCAAAGCGGTGCAGGTCGGTGGCCCACTCGGCGCCTATTTCCCGCGCGCCCTGTTCGACACGCCGTTCGACTACGAGGCGTTCGCGGCCAAGGACGGGCTGATCGGCCACGCCGGCATCGTCGTTTTCGACGACAGCGCCGACATGCTGAAGCAGGCGCGCTTCGCCATGGAATTCTGCGCCATCGAGAGCTGCGGCAAGTGCACGCCCTGCCGCATCGGCTCGACGCGCGGCGTCGAGGTGCTGGACCGGCTCGCTGAGAACATCGAACCGGAAAAGCAGATCGCGCTGGTCACCGACCTTTGCAACACGATGAAGTTCGGCTCGCTTTGCGCTCTCGGCGGCTTCACCCCATATCCGGTGATGAGTGCACTCAACCATTTCCCGGACGACTTTCGGCCGACGCCGGTCGCCGAAGCAGCGGAATAGGAGCGGACAGGCATGAACGCGGCATTCGACATCAAATCGCTGGTCCAGGAAATCGACTACGGCACACCCGCCTCCGAAGCGGAACAGCAGGTGACGCTGACCGTCGATGGCAAGCCGGTGACGGTGCCGGCGGGTACCTCGATCATGCGCGCTTCGATGGAAGCGGGCGTTGAAATCCCGAAACTCTGCGCCACCGACATGCTGGACTCGTTCGGCTCCTGCCGGGTCTGCCTCGTCGAGATCGACGGGCGCGGCGGCACGCCGGCCTCGTGCACGACGCCGGTTGGCGAAGGCATGGTCGTGCATACCCAGAGCGACCGGCTGAACGCCATTCGTCGCGGCGTGATGGAGCTCTATGTCTCTGACCATCCGGCTGCGTGGGGCGAGACGGCCGGCACCGGCGCCAGCGAGTTCGACAAGGTCGTCAGGACGGTCGGCCTGACCGAGAACCGCTATGGCGTGGACGGCCGCAACCACGTCGAGCAAGAAAACGGCGTGGCGCCCGGCCATGGCTCGCTGACCATCGACTACATCGCCCGCGATGAATCGAACCCCTATTTCACCTATGATCCGGCGCAATGCATCGTCTGCTCGCGCTGCGTGCGCGCCTGCGAAGAGGTGCAAGGCACCTTCGCGCTGACCATCGAGGGCCGCGGCTTCGAATCCAGGGTCTCGGCCGGCATGCACGAGGCGTTCGTCGATTCCGAATGCGTGTCGTGCGGGGCCTGCGTGCAGGCCTGCCCGACCGATGCGCTGAGGGAGAAAACCGTGCTGGCGAAAGGCCTGCCCGAGCGCTCGACCGTCACCACCTGCGCCTATTGCGGCGTCGGCTGCTCATTCAAGGCCGAGGTCAAGGGCGACGAGGTCATTCGCATGATGCCCTACAAGGCAGGCAAGGCCAACCACGGCCACTCCTGCGTCAAGGGCCGCTTCGCCTATGGCTATGCGACACACAAGGACCGTATCCTGAAGCCGATGATCCGCGAGCGGGTCAGCGATCCGTGGCGCGAAGTGTCGTGGGAAGAGGCGCTCACCCATACGGCGAATGAATTCCGCCGCATCCAGTACCAGTACGGCCGCACGTCGATCGGCGGCATCACCTCGTCGCGCTGCACCAACGAGGAGACCTACCTCGTCCAGAAGCTGGTCCGGCAGGGCTTCCGCAACAACAATGTCGATACCTGCGCCCGCGTCTGCCATTCGCCGACCGGCTATGGCCTGGGCCAGACCTTCGGTACCTCCGCCGGCACGCAGGATTTCGATTCGATCGAGCAGACGGACGTCATCCTGCTGATCGGCGCCAATCCGACCGATGCGCATCCGGTGTTCGCCTCGCGCATGAAAAAGCGCATGCGCCAGGGCGCCAAGCTGATCGTGCTCGATCCGCGCCGCACCGATATCGTGCGCTCGGCCCATGTCGAAGCGCAGTTCCATCTGCCGCTGAAGCCGGGCACCAACGTCGCCATGCTGACCGCACTTGCCCATGTCATCGTCACCGAAGGCCTGTTCGACGAGGCGTTCATCCGCGAGCGCTGCGACTGGGACGAGTTCCAGGACTGGGCATCGTTCGTGGCACTGCCGGAAAACAGCCCGGAGGTCGTCGGTCAGCTCGCCAATGTCGATCCCGACGACATACGCGGCGCGGCGCGGCTCTATGCGCGCGGCGGCAACGGCGCGATCTATTACGGCCTCGGCGTGACCGAGCACAGCCAGGGCTCGACCACCGTCATCGCCATTGCCAACCTCGCCATGGCGACCGGCAATATCGGCCGGCCGGGCGTCGGCGTGAATCCGCTGCGCGGCCAGAACAATGTGCAGGGCTCCTGCGACATGGGTTCGTTCCCGCACGAACTTCCCGGCTACCGCCACATTTCGGGCGACGCGGTGCGCGCCATCTATGAGAGCCTGTGGGGCGTCAAGCTCGACGACGAGCCCGGCCTGCGCATCCCCAATATGCTGGACGCGGCCGTCGACGGCTCGTTCAAGGGGCTCTATGTACAGGGCGAGGACATCCTGCAGTCGGACCCCGACACCAAGCATGTCGCCGCGGGTCTCGCCGCGATGGAATGTGTCGTCGTGCACGACCTCTTCCTCAACGAGACGGCCAACTACGCGCATGTGTTCCTGCCCGGCTCGACCTTCCTCGAGAAGGACGGCACCTTCACCAATGCCGAGCGCCGCATCAACATGGTGCGCAAGGTGATGGAGCCGAAATGCGGCTATGCCGACTGGGAGACGACGCAGGAGCTCGCCAAGGCGCTCGGCCTCGGCTGGAACTACACGCATCCCTCCGAGATCATGGACGAGATCGCCAAGACGACGCCGAGCTTCTCCGGCGTTTCCTTCGACCTTCTCGACCGGGTGGGCTCGGTGCAGTGGCCCTGCAACGAGAAGTCGCCGGAAGGCACGCCGATCATGCATATTGGCGGCTTCGTGCGCGGCAAGGGCAAGTTCATCCGCACCGAATATGTCGCGACCGACGAGAGGACCGGGCCGCGCTTCCCGCTGCTGCTGACCACCGGCCGCATCCTGTCGCAGTATAATGTCGGCGCGCAGACCAGGCGCACCGACAACGTCGTGTGGCACAGCGAGGATCGGCTGGAGATCCATCCGCATGATGCCGAAAATCGCGGCCTGCGCGATGGCGACTGGGTGCGGCTGACCAGCCGCTCGGGCGAGACGACGCTGCGCGCGCTGATCACCGACCGGGTGTCGCCGGGCGTCGTCTATACGACCTTCCACCATCCCGACACCCAGGCCAACGTCATCACCACCGACTTCTCCGACTGGGCGACCAACTGCCCGGAATACAAGGTGACCGCGGTGCAGGTGGGTGCATCCAACGGCCCGTCGGAATGGCAGCGCGACTATGACGAGCAGGCAAAGCAAAGCCGCCGCATCGCCTCGCTGCAAGCAGCGGAGTAGCGTTTTGGCGTCGTGCCGGAGCACCCCCCTCTGGCCTACCGGCCATCTCCCCCTCAAGGGGGGAGATTGGATGTCATCTCGGCTTTCGCCAATCACCAGCGTCGAAGGGTGCCTTACGTCTGAACTGCCAATCTCCCCCCTTGAGGGGGAGATGGCCGGTAGGCCAGAGGGGGGTGCCGCGTGATGCCCAAACGTCGTGCTGTCACCCAGATCAGCCGCCTCGCGCGCCGCGCCGGCGGCACCGCGGCCGCCAACCGCATGGTGCCGGAAGAGACGCCGGTAGCATTCTCCTTTGCCGGCACCACGCATGCGGTGATGATGGCAAGCCCGGCCGATTTCGAGGATTTCGCGCTCGGCTTCTCGCTGACCGAAGGCATCATTGCCTCGCCAGACGAAATCGAAGCCATCGAGGTCGAGGATCACGGCGCCGGCATCGATATCCAGATCCGGCTGAAGGACCAGGCCAACACCCGTTTCGAGGCGCGTCGCAGACGGCTCGCCGGCCCGGTCGGCTGCGGGCTGTGCGGCATCGAATCGATCGAGGAAGCGATGCGCTCGGTCGATCCGGTCGGTGCGTCGAAACTTACACTTCAGGCCGATGACATCGTCCGCTCGGTCAAGCTTTTGTCGAAGGTGCAGCCGCTGCACGCCGAGACCGGCGCGGTCCACGCCGCCGGTTTTTACCTCCCCGGCAAGGGCATCGTCATGGCGCGCGAGGATGTCGGCCGTCACAATGCGCTGGACAAGCTGGCCGGCGCGCTGGGCAAAGCCGGTATCGACGGCAGGTCGGGGGCCGTCGTCGTGACGTCGCGCGTTTCGGTCGAGATGGTGCAGAAGACCGCGGCGATCGGTGCTGCCTTCATCATCGCCGTCTCGGCGCCGACGGCACTTGCCATCCGCACCGCAGACGACGCCGGCATGACGCTGGTGGCGCTGGTGCGCGGCGATGATTTCGATATTTTCACCCATCCTGACCGCGTGGTTTCCGGAGTTGCCAAGCATGTCGCATGACGAAGGCCACCTCATGAGCACCAGCGAAAAGCTGGTTCGCATGGCCAACCAGATCGCTGCCTTTTTCCACTCCAAGCCGCGCGAGCAAGGCATTGCCGGCGTCGCCGAGCACATCAACAAGTTCTGGGAGCCGAGGATGCGCCGGCAATTGTTCGAGATGCTCGACAGCGGCGGCGAAGGCTTCAACGAGCTTGTCGTCGCGGCCGCCCCACACATCAAGCGGCCGGGCGCGCCGGAGGGCGCAGGTTTTAGCGTCGGCGGAGCGAGCACCGAGACTACGGCTGCGTCACAGAAGTAGGCGCCGCGGGCCTACATTCACACCCTCTAAGGTTTCATCTGCCGCAAGTCTCGCGGCTCTGCTATGATCCGGCGATAAGAAATCGTCGGGTCGGGCGGACAAACCTCGTGAGGCCGATCGAAACTCGCTACGCGCTCAGCGGCGACGTGCGGATCGCCTATCAGGTGGTCGGCCAGGGATCGCTCGATCTCGTCTTCGTGCCGGGTTTCATTTCCAATCTCGACCTGCACTGGGAAGACGAAGGCTACAGCCGGCTGTTGGCGTTCCTTGCGGAACACCGCAGTCATACATCGTCTCTTATGCAAGGTGGCGGCAGCCGGGGCAGCGCAAGCCTCCATGACTACGGAGAGGGAAACCCCCTACTCACTCTCACCCTCCAGCGCCGGCACCGACACCCCGGCAAGCTCCGCCGCCAGCAACCGCGCGGCACCGGCGCGCGCGATCCTCAGCATCAGCGCCTTGCGCGTCGCCGCCGCCATCCGGTGCTCGGGCGCATCGCGCAGGACCTCGGCACCATAGCCGTCGGAGAGAATGAAGCCGCACTCTTCCGGAAAGATCTCCGCGGGCACGCCGGGATGGGTGGCGAAGAAGAAGCGGTCGGAATGCAGCCGGTAGTCCGGCCATTTGCGGTCGACCCTGAAATCCTCGATCGAGGATTTGATCTCGATGATCCAGATATCGCCCTGGCGGGTCAGCGCTACGAGATCGGCGCGGCGCCCGGTGGCCAGCGACAGTTCGGGCAAGACATGCGCGCCCATCTGCTTGAGCAGCCGCTGCACGCCACGCCTGACCAGCATGGCACGCTCCGACTGGCGACCGTCGAGAAGGGGGTTGAGGGGTAGAGGTGAGATGATAGGCATGGCCGCACCATGTCAGATTTTGTTCACGGTTTGAACCCGGTTTTTGGGGCGATTATCCGGTTGACAAACCCAACCAGAACGGGACACCGCCGGTGCAGAACCCTGAAGCGCAAGCGGCCCACCGTGGGTGTTTTCCTACGGGTATTTACGGCCTGCAAGCTGTCTGGCACGACCCTCGGCAGTGGTTGCCTTGCGGGTTAGTGGGCCGCACATTACCCTTTCTCCACCTGGTGTGTTTATATAATAAGCACGCACACAGTATTTATTTGGAGTGTCCGGAAGACAAAGTTCACGCTTGTGGCCTGACCCCGGCTCAACATAGATTCTACAGGTTTTTTTACTCGTGTCATAAGGAACGTTCGCCTGGCTAGTGCATGCCGATGCACTGACGGCAATGGCTATAACGATGGCTATGCGGATCATGTTTTCCCCCAACACAACCGCATTTGAATCATGTTTTGTCGCCGCTGCCAAGGCGGGTCGCCAACCAGATAATCGCCTTTGTGCTGGGGCCAGTGCTGGTCTAGGAGCTCTTGTCTGTCGGATTAAGCCACTCACGCGCCTTCCGGTTTTTCAAATCAAATCGGTATAAGGAACAGGCGAGCACCGCTGGAAGACCAATGCCTCCGACAATAACCAGCGCGATAGGGCCAAACCAGCGGTAGGCTAGAACCCCAACCAAACTGAGGATCATGGCTCCAATGAAACTACTAATAGGCGCGGGCGTCACGGCTGATTTGTAGCGGAGCTTTGGTCAGCGGTCATCCGGGTTTGTCAAATATATAGCCGCCTTCTGGGCGGCGATTATCTGGTTGACAACCCCCTCTAACTAACCGGCATCATGCCCTCCAGAGCAATGATCCTCGTCTTTGCACAGCGTTCGCGGATGGCTTTGAGGCGGCCGTATTCCGGAGAGTCGTACCATGCGAGGAGCGAGGCCATGTCGGGAAATTCGACGATGACAAGGCGATGAGGCTCCCAATCGCCTTCCAGCACTTTGGTGGCTCCGCCACGAGCGATGTACCTTCCCCCGTAGCGGGCTTCGGTTGCAGGCACGTCCCGGCGGTATTCCTCGAAAACGGCGGCGTCGGTTATGTCGACATCGGCAATAAGATAGGCTGCCATTGACCTTACTCCCCTTAGGAAAGGCATTGAAGCAGGTCCATTAGCGGTCCCGCAACTAAGCCAGCGGTACTACGCCTCGGAAACGACTCGCGTTCTCCCGGATTGGGGCGCTTTACTACATTCGTGGGGGTAGCTCTGGGAGGAGACGAACCATGCCGATGTATCTCACGCGATTCAGCTACAGGCCCGAAACGTGGGCGCGCTTGATGGACAACCCCGAGGACAGACGCGAGGCTGCCCGCTCCTACATCGAGTCGGTGGGCGGAAAGCTGCACGGGTTCTGGTATGCCTTCGGAGAACACGACGGCTGGAATCTGTGGGAGGCGCCGGACAACGTCTCCATGGCATCGGTCATGCTTGCCATTGGTGCGGGAGGCGCGCTCAGCTCCTACGAGACCACCGTGCTGCTAAGTGTCGAAGAGACGATGGAAGCGCTTGGCAGGGCGAAGTCGATCCGGTATCGCCCACCGGGATCGTGACGGCCGCCCGTGCTTTGCGGAGTGTCGAAGGCTAGGTAACGCTTGCTATCGAACGGCGCACGCTCCTAAACTTTTGCGCAAAAGAGTCCGCTGCACCCTCTTGGCAGCGCCGGCAGCTTGCGCTTTCAATGTCGGCCACGGGATTTTTACGAGGAGCATTAGATGACGGACGATGACGGACGCAAATCGGCGACACCGGAGGAAATCCGCTCGGCCGTTAGAGGATGGGCGGTGCTTGGGGCAATCATCGTTGCCGTGTTTGGTGCCGCCTACGTCATGATCGATAGTTGAATGGCCGACGATCCTGGTCGCCCCGATGGACTGCCTGAAAAGATCGGCACGGTCCTTGGTGCAGTGGTGGTGATCGGCACGTTCGGGCTTCTGGCTTGGACGGTGCTTCGCGGCGTTCTTTATTGAACCGGCCTATTGAACCAGGCTTGTCAGGATTATCTCCTGCAGCGGCCGCGTCTCAGGCGAGATCAGGCCGATCTCCTCGTAGTAACGGATGGCCTTGGCTGGCCGGCCAGAGCGCCAGCCAGCGTCACCGACATTCATGGTGATTCCCCGTCTCGGGGTTCTTGTTCTTGGCCCATTGATTTTGCAGCATAATCCTGCGGGGGCTGTTGCCGAAATGCCATAGTCGCAGGTTTACCAGCACGCAAGCCCAAGGATATAGGCATCGCCCGCTTGGCAAGCAAAGCAAATGCCAGCATGAATGAAGATGAAAAAAGCGGCCGACTCGAGCCGCTGTTGTTTGGGCAGGCATCGGACCTTTTCATGCGCATGAAGTCACTTGCAATCGTCGCGGCCCTGGCGCTGTCGACGGCTGTCGCCGGTTGCAGCACCATCGGCTCTCAGATCTTCACCAACAACTATGGCGCGGTGACCGATGCCGGCTATCATCTGCCGCGCATCCCGATCGAAAAGGTGCCGTTCAAATACCGCCGGCAGATCGTCGACTACGACACCAGGGAAAAGCCGGGCACCATCATCGTCGATACGCAGAACAAGTTCCTCTATTTCGTCATGGGCGACGGCGAAGCGATGCGCTACGGCATCGGCGTCGGCCGTGAAGGTTTCGAATGGCACGGCACCGCCCGTATCGCACTAAAGCGCGAATGGCCGACCTGGACGCCGCCTTCGCAGATGATCAGGCGACAGCCGGAGCTGGCCAAGTTTGCCGGCGGCATGGAGCCGGGGTTGAAGAACCCGCTCGGCGCGCGCGCCATGTACCTGTTCAACAAGGGCGGCGACATGGGCTACCGCCTGCATGGCAGCCCGGAATGGAATTCGATCGGCAAGGCGATGTCGTCGGGCTGCATCCGGCTGATGAACCAGGACATTATCGACCTCTACGACCGCACCTCGGTCGGCGCCAAGGTCATTGTGCTGTAAGACCATGATCCCGAAAAGCGGGACCCGGTTTTCGGACAAGATCATGGTCAAACAAGAAGAGCTTTATACGCGGACCGTCTAGGCAACACACAGACGTCGCAAACAGAAAACCGGGCACTTTGGCCCGGTTTTTTGTTGTCGATCGACGTTGACGATGGAACGGCGCGTCAGGAGACCTGTTCGACGTGCTGCACTTCCGGCACAAAGTGCCGGAGCAGGTTCTGGATGCCGTGCTTCAGCGTCGCCGTCGAGGACGGGCAACCGGCGCAGGCGCCCTTCATGTGCAGGAATACGGTGCCGTTCTCGAAGCCGCGGAAGGTAATGTCGCCGCCATCCTGGGCCACCGCCGGGCGCACCCGCGTGTCGAGCAGCTCCTTGATGGTGACGACCAGCTCCTCGTCGGCCTTGTCGTAGAATTCGCCGGTCTGGCTGGTCTCGGCGGCGGGGCCGGCCTTGGCCATCACCGGGGCGCCGGACATGAAATGCTCCATGATGGCGCCGAGGATAGCCGGCTTCAGATGCTGCCAGTCGGGACCGTCCTTGGTCACGGTGATGAAATCATAGCCGAAGAAGACGCCGGTGACGCCGGGGATCTCGAACAGACGGCCGGCCAGCGGCGAAGCCGTCGCGGCGCTGTCGGCATCACGGAAATCGGCGGTGCCTTCTTGCAGCACTTCCTTGCCGGGCAGGAATTTCAGCGTCGCCGGGTTTGGCGTCGACTCGGTCTGGATGAACATGGCCATCTCCGTGCCCGTTTCGGGCAGCTAGTTTGGAATAATTCTAATTAGGCTTTATCCGCCCGACATTCAAGCGAAAGGCATCGCGGGGAACGGCTGGCTGGTGGAATGTTTTGCTAGCTCGCTGAAACAATTGGAGATGTGTTGAGATTCAGGTCAGGCCGAGCCGAAAATGATGGTTTCCGAGAACCGGAGCGGAGCGTACTTTTGGTACGTGAGCACTGGAAGCGCAGGAAGCCGCCATTTGTAGGCCGGCCTCACCTGAATATCGGCACATCTCAGGCGAGGCTGTCGATCTCCTCGTCCGACAGGTTCTGCGGCACCACAGTCACTGGAATCGGAAAGGCGGCGCCCTTGCCGGCAACCGCGCCGACCAGCGGCCCAGGCCCTTCCTTGCCAGCGCCTGCCGCCAGCACCAGGATGGCGATGTCCTGGTCTTCCTCGATCAGCTTGTGGATCTCTTCCGTCGGCTTGCCTTCGCGCACCACCAGTTCCGGCTCGATGCCGAGCTTCTGGCGCACCTTGTTGGCGTAGCTGTCGAGCGCGGCGCGCGCCGTGGCGGTCGCCTCCTCGCGCATGATCTTCTCGACGCCCAGCCAGTGCTGGAAATCATCCGGCTCGATGACATAGAGCAGCACCAGCACGCCGCCCGTGCTTTGCGCCCGCTTCGAGGCGTAGGCGACGGCGCGCTCGCATTCCGGCGTGTCGTCGATGATCGCCAGGAACTTGCGGCGATGACCGGCTTCGCGGCTGAGGCGTTTGGAGACCATATTCACCCTGCTCGATGGTTTTCGGCCGCAATCTGCCACCGCCACAGCCCGCCCGCAAGCGACCGGCGGCTGTGGCGATGTTGGTGCAGCTTAAAGCGCGTCGCGTTCGACCGGCCTCATGCGACGCGCTTCAGGTTCTTGTTTTATGCATGTCGTTATCGCAAAACCGCTGCACACTTTTGCGCGACATAAATTAGCCTTGCAGCAGGCCGATAATGTCGCGCACGGTCTTCATCGTCGCTTCGGCCAATGTGCCGGCACGCTCGCCGCCATCCCGCAGCACCGCGTCGACATAGGCGCGGTCGCCGGAGATGCGGCGCATCTCGCCGGCGATCGGCGCCAGCTTTTCCACCGCGAGATCGGCCAGCGCCGGCTTGAACACCGAAAACTGCTGGCCGCCGAATTCCTTCAGCACCGCCTCTTTCGATATTTCGGCGAGGCCGGCATAGATGCCGACGAGGTTTTCCGCTTCCGGCCGGCCGGCAAGCCCGTCCAGTTCGCCGGGCAAAGCCTCCGGGTCCGTCTTGGCCTTGCGGATCTTCTTCGAGATGGCGTCGGCATCGTCGGTCAGGTTGATGCGCGACAGGTCCGACGGGTCGGACTTCGACATCTTTTTCGAACCGTCGCGCAGCGACATGATGCGCGCCGCCGGGCCGCCGATGACCGGCTCGGTCAGCGGAAAATAGCCGTTCACCGTCTCTTCGCCCACCTGCATCTCGACGCCGACACCAAGCGCCGCGATACGGTCCGAAAAATCGTTGTTGAATTTCTGCGCAATGTCGCGGGTCAGCTCCAGATGCTGCTTCTGGTCGTCGCCGACCGGCACATGGGTGGCGCGGTAGACGAGGATATCGGCGGCCATCAGGGAGGGGTAGGCGAGCAGGCCGAGCGAGGCGTTCTCGCGGTCCTTGCCGGCCTTGTCCTTGAACTGCGTCATCCTGTTCATCCAGCCAATGCGCGCCACGCAGTTGAAGATCCAGGCAAGCTCGGCGTGCTGCATCACCCGCGACTGGTTGAAGACGATGTGCTTGGTCGGATCGATGCCGGAGGCGAGAAACGCCGCGGTGATCGAACGCGTCTGGTCCTGAAGATCCTCATAGACGAGCTGCGCGGTCAGCGAATGCAGGTCGACGACGCAGTAGATGCAGTCGGAGGTGTCCTGCAGGGCGACGAATTTCTTGATGGCGCCGAGATAATTGCCGAGATGCAGATTGCCGGTTGGCTGGACGCCGGAAAAGACGAGTGGCTTGAAGGCGGGCTGGTTGAGGCCGGTCATGGTGTATCCCTGGCTTGTGGAGGGCCGTTTCGCGCGCGGCGAAAGTCTTGCGACGGCGCGCTTATGGACGAGAGCGAGGAGACGATCAAGAGGGGTGTTGGCTAGGCCGCGCGGGGCTTTGACCGTGGCCGAGCAAGACGCCACAGAAGGCTGTTTGAAGGGGATGGCGCCGACCAGAATCAAAAACCCGCCTTGCGGCGGGGTCGTCGGTGCGAATCAGCACCATACGGAAATTAGTAGCATAGCTGCAGGCACAAAGCAAGAACAAAATTGGACCTGACGAATTTTCCGCCTCACGAATCCGGAGATTGCTCCTTGACCGGCTGGGAGCCTTTACGCCCGATATTGCGGCGGATCATGCCGAAATCCGCACCCCCGGTGGCAAACGCAGTGACGAAGTAAAGCAGCGCCCCGCCGGCGACGAGCGCAAGCAGCGTTACCGCCTTGATCACCAGCGGCGAGCCCGAGCCGAGACTTGCGGCGAACCAGTGCTCGGCAAAATAGAGCGCCGCCGCCATCACCGCCGCCGACAGCACCAGCCGCGGGATGCGTTTCATGAGCGGCAAGTCGCGGCCCCAGTGGCCGCGCCGGATCAGCACGGCCAGCAGCATCGCCGCATTGACCCAGCCGGCGACGGCGGAGGCAACGGCAATGCCGGGCGCGCCCATCGTCGGAAACAGCGTCAGTGCCGTCGTAATGTTAACCGCCACCGAGATGGCGGCGAAAATCATCGGCGTGCGCGTGTCCTCGCGGGCGAAATAGCCTGGGGTGAAGGCCTTGATCAGCACGAAGGCCGGCAGACCGAGGCCGAAGATCGCCAGGATTGCCGCGACCGTCGGCGTCGAATTGTTGGCGGCGAAGGCGCCGCGCTCATAGACCAGCCGCACGATCGGCTCGGACATGACCAGCAGGGCGGCCGCCGCCGGCAAGGTCATGAACAGGGTGAACTCGACCGAGCGGTTCTGCAGATTGGCCGCCTCGACCAGATTGCCTGACTTCAGCGCCCGCGACAGTTCCGGCAAAAGCACGATGGCGACGGCGACGCCGACAACGCCCAGCGGCAGCTGGTAAACGCGGTCGGCATAGGCCAGCGACGACACCGCGCTGTCCTGCGCCGACGCGATCGCCGTGCCAATCAGCTGGTTGATCTGGGTGATGCCGCCGGTGATCGCCGCCGGCAGTGCCAGGATCAGCAGCCGCTTGACGCTGGGCGTCATCTTCGGCCGGCGGAAGCCGATCGAAATGCCGGCATGGCGCACCGCCGCCCAGACGATCGCCAGCTGCACCAAGCCGGCCGCCAGTACGCCCCAGGCCAGCCCGAAACCGACGGTGCGGGCGTCCGAACCCTTGTACCAGGCATAGGCAAGCACGGCGATGAGGATGATGTTGAGGAACACCGGCGCCACCGCGGCGGCGAAATAGCGGCGCAGCGAATTCAGCATGCCGGCCATCATGGCGCCGAGCGACATGCAGATCAGGTAAGGGAACATGACGGTCGCCAGTGCCACCGTCATCTCGAATTTTCCGGGCGTGTCGGCAAAGCCCGGCGCCACCAGGTAGCGCACGATCAGCGGCATCGCCAATTCCATGGCGATGGTCAGCGCCAGAAGCGCGGTGAACAAGACGCCGAACACCTCTTCGGAAAAACGCTTGGCGCCGTCGGTGCCGTGCGTCTCGATCTCTTTGGCGAACAGCGGCACGAAGGCGGCGTTGAAGGCGCCTTCGGCGAACAGCCGGCGAAAGGTGTTGGGAAACTGGAAGGCGGCGTTGAAGGCGTCGGCGATCGGCCCGGTGCCGAGTGCGGCAGCCATCAGCATCTCGCGGCCAAAGCCGAGGGCGCGGCTCATCAGCGTGCCGGAAGCGACCGTGGCGAATTTCTTGACAAGGCTCATGCGCTTGAAGACTGCCTGTGGGATTGGGGCAAATGGAAGGTAACAGTCACTCGGCGGCCGTTTTGGTCTTGCCGCGCTCGGACGCCGTGCCCTCGAGCACCGCGATCAGCCTGTTGCGGATGGTCGCCGTACGCGACGGGCTGTCGATCTTCTGGCCGGTGAGATCGGTGACGTAGAACGTGTCGATGACCTTTTCGCCGAAGGTGGTGATGTGGGCCGAGGCGATGTCGAGCGACAGGTCCGACAACATGCCGGTGATCTCCGACAGAAGGCCCGGCCTGTCCAGTCCTTCGACCTCGATCACCGAGAACCGGTTCGACAGGGTGTTGCGGATCTCGGCGCGTGGCGGGATGCGGAAGACCTTGGCGCCGCGCCGTGGCTTGGTGCGCTTCTCGATCATTTCGGGCAGCCAGCTCTTGCCCGACAGCACGTCTTCGATCAGCCGGCCGACGCGCTCGGCACGGCGACGCTCGTCCTCGTCGCGGTCGAACTCCCTCGAGATCAGGATGGTGTCGAGCGCGCGGCCATCCGAAGTGGTGAAGATCTGCGCGTCGACGATGTTGCCGCCGGCCGCCGCGCAGGCGCCGGCAATCACCGAAAGCAGGCGCGGATGGTCCTGCGCCAGCACCGTGATCTCGGTCACCGCCTCGAACTGGTGAGTCTTGACCATGGTGGCGAGCTTCTTGCCGGCGTGATCGGCCTCGCGGATGAATTCGGCATGGCGCAGCTGGTCGGGAAGATCGACCGCCAGCAGATAGTTCTCGTAGTGCTGGCCGACATAACGCTTGCGGGCCTTTTCCGGCCAGTCGGCAAGCGCCTCGGCCAGTTGCTCGCGCGCCGCCGCCGTCCGCTTGGCGCGCGACACCTCCGAAAACCCGCCGGTCAACAAAAGCTCGGTCTCGTAGTAGAGCGTGCGCAGCAACTGGCCTTTCCAACCGTTCCAGACCCCCGGCCCGACGCCACGGATATCGCAGACGGTAAGCACCAAAAGCATCTTCAGCCGTTCGACCGACTGCACGATGGCGGCAAAATCCTCGATCGTCTTGCGGTCGTTGAGATCGCGGGTCTGCGCCGTCATCGACATGACGAGGTGGTTCTCGACCAGCCAGGCGACCGTTTCGGTGTCGGCCGGCGAGAGCCCCATATGCGGGCAGATGCGCCGCGCGATCCTGGCGCCGGCTTGCGAATGGTCCTCAGGCCTGCCCTTGGCGATGTCGTGCAGCAGCACGGCGACATAGAGCGCCTCGCGGCTCTTCTTCAGCCCCGGCATCAGCGCGTGGGAAAGCGGATGCACCTTTTCGCCGTCGCCGCGCTCGATCTCGGCCAGCACGCCGATGCAGCGGATCAAATGCTCGTCCACGGTGTAGTGGTGATACATCGAGAACTGCATCATGGCGACGATCTTGCCGAAGTCCGGGATCAGCTTGGCAAGCAGTCCGGCCTCGTTCATTCGCCGCAGATTGAGCTCGGCGTTGCGGTCCGAGGTCAAGATGTCGAGGAACAGCCGGTTGGCCTCCTCGTCGCGCCTGAGCGCCTTGCCGACGAGGCCGAGAGAGCGGGTCAAAAGCTTCAGCGCATCGGGGTGGAATTCCAGGCCGTGCTTGTCGGCAAACCAAAACAGCCTGAGCAGGTTGACCGGATCGCGCTCGAACACCTCGTCGTCGGCAATGTTGATGCGGTGGTTGTCGACGATGAAATCGGCCGTGCCGGCGAGCTTGCGCTTGCGCCGCGAGAAGGTGAGGAAGATGCGGTTGAAGCCCGGCACATGCTTGGCCTGCTCCTCTTCCAGCGCGGCGCAGAAAATGCGGGTCAGGTCGCCGACATCCTTGGCGACGAGGAAGTAGTGCTTCATGAAGCGCTCGACCGCCGACAGGCCGGGATGGGTGGTGTAGCCGAGCCGCTCAGCGATGTCGCGCTGGATGTCGAAATGCAGCCGCTCCTCCGCCTTGCCGGTGAGGAAATGCATGTGGCAGCGCACCGCCCACAGGAAGTCCTCGGCCTTCTGGAATTCCCTGTATTCGGCGTCGGTAAAGACGCCCTTGTCGACCAGTTCCTCGCCGGTGCGCACCCGGTAGAAATATTTGGCGATCCAGAACAGCGTCTGCAGGTCGCGCAGGCCGCCCTTGCCGTCCTTGACGTTAGGTTCGACCAGGTAACGGCTCTCGCCGGCCTTGGCGTGACGCTCGTCGCGTTCGGCAAGCTTGGCCTGGACATATTCGGGGCCGGTGGTGCGCACCACCTCGTGGTCGAAGCGCTGCAGAAGCTCGTCATAGAGCTTTTGCTCGCCCCACAGGAAGCGCGCCTCCAGGATCGAGGTGCGGATGGTGATGTCGGTGCGCGACAGCCTGAGGCACTCGTCGATGTTGCGCGTCGCGTGACCGACCTTCAGCCCGAGGTCCCACAGCATGTAGAGCATATATTCGACGATCTGCTCGCCCCACGGCGTCTGCTTGTAGGGCAGCAGGAACAGGAGATCGATGTCGGACCCCGGCGCCAGCGTGCCGCGGCCATAGCCGCCGACGGCGACGACCGCCATGCGCTCGGCCGACGACGGGTTTTTCACGCGGTAGACATGGGTGGCAGCGAAATCGTAGAGCGCACGGATGATCTCATCCATCAGATGCGACAGCCGGGCGGCGCAGGCGGTGCCGCTGCCGTCGTCCATCAGCATGCGTTCGGCGACAGTGCGCCCGTCGGCGAGCCGGCTTTTGAGCAGCTTGAGGACGCCGCCGCGCGCGGCCTTGCCCGAACCGTCGCCTGCCGTGGCCGCGGTCAGTTCGGTCATCTCGCGGCGCAAGGCTTCGCCGTCGATCAGTTCCTCGAGCTTCAGGGATATTCTTGCCATAAATGCCGTTCGGCCTCGCCGTTTCGGCGGCGTCTATAGCGCGTTTTCGCGGCGCTGGGTATGGGGCGGACGGACGCGTTCTCCGCGGCCGCCGACGGGACGATCGTCTCGTGCCCGCAGCCGGTTCGGTTTGGGCCTGGCCGCGAAAAATCGAAAATCGGCCCTTGACCTTCCAGTTACTGGAAGCACTACCTCCGCTGCAACATCGAAATACAGGGGCTTTCGGCATGACGCATTCCGACCACGATCATCACAGCCATGGCAGCTGCTGCTCGGCAAAGAGCGCCTCGCCTGCCGCGGACGCCGTCGTCCGGGATCCGGTCTGCGGCATGACCGTCGATCCGGCCGCCGGCAAGCCGACCGCCGGGCATGACGGCCATCGCTATCATTTCTGCAGCGAAAGCTGCCGTTCGAAATTCGTCGCCGAACCTGAAAAATATCTGACCGCAACCGATCCCGTCTGCGGCATGAGCGTCGATCGCGCCACGGCCAAGCACTTTTTGCGCCACGAGGGCCAAGGCTTCTATTTCTGCTCCGCCGGCTGCAAGCCGAAGTTCGAGGCCGAGCCGGCAAAATATCTCGGCGACAAGCCGGCGCCGCAGGCGATGCCCAAGGGCACGCAATACACCTGCCCGATGCATCCCGAAATCATCCGCGACAAGCCCGGCTCCTGCCCGATCTGCGGCATGGCGCTGGAGCCGATGGGCGTGCCGACCGGCGACGAGGGGCCTAACCCCGAACTGGTCGATTTCACCAGGCGCTTCTGGGTGAGCGCGGTGCTGTCCGTGCCGTTGCTGGTCATCGCCATGGCACCGATGCTCGGCCTGACATTCCAGGCCTTCATCGACGACCGCGCGAAGGTCTGGCTGGAGCTGGCGCTGGCGAGCCCCGTGGTGCTGTGGGCGGCATTCCCGTTCTTCCACCGCGGCTGGGATTCGATCCTCAATCGCAGCCCCAATATGTGGACGCTGATTTCGCTCGGCGTCGGTGCCGCCTATCTCTACAGTGTCGTCGCCACACTGTTTCCAGGCCTCTTTCCGCACCAGTTCCGCGGCCATGACGGCACCGTGCCGGTCTATTTCGAGGCGGCGGCGGTAATCGTCGCGCTGGTGTTCCTCGGCCAGGTGCTGGAATTGCGTGCCCGCGAGAAAACCGGCTCGGCGATCCGTGCGCTGCTCGACCTGGCGCCGAAGACGGCGCGGCTGATCGGCGCGGACGGTTCCGAAAACGACGTGCCGCTCGATATTGTCAAGGCCGGCGACCGCCTGCGCATCCGCCCAGGTGACGCTGTACCGGTCGACGGCATTGTGCTTGAAGGGCGCTCTTCCGTCGACGAATCGATGATCACGGGCGAGCCGCTGCCGGTCGAAAAGACCGAAGGCGACAACCTCACCGGCGGCACGCTCAACAAGAATGGCTCACTGATCATGCGCGCCGAAAAGATCGGCGCCGAGACGACACTGGCGCGCATCGTCGAACTGGTCGCCAAGGCGCAGCGGTCGCGCGCGCCGATCCAGGGGTTGGCCGACCGCGTCTCGTTCTACTTCGTCCCGGCCGTTGTTCTCGTTGCGATCATTGCGTTTGTAGCCTGGGCGATCGTCGGACCGGAACCCAGCCTGGTGTTTGCCATCGTCTCGGCGGTCTCGGTTCTGATCATCGCCTGTCCGTGTGCACTCGGCCTTGCGACGCCAATGTCGATCATGACCGCCACCGGGCGCGGCGCGCATGCCGGCGTGCTGATCAAGGAAGCGGCGGCGCTCGAGCGCTTTGCCTCGGTCGATACGCTGATCGTCGACAAGACGGGAACGCTGACCGAAGGCCGGCCGCGACTGACCGACGTCGTTGCCGTCGAAGGCATGGCGCAAGACGAGTTGCTGGCGCTCGCCGCCGGGCTGGAAAAAGGCTCGGAGCATCCGCTGGCCGAGGCGATCGTTGACGGCGCCCGCGGACGCGGGGTGAAGGTCCCCGACGCGAGCGGTTTCGAGGCTGTCACCGGCAAGGGTGTTTCCGGCACGGTTTCGGGACAGAAGGTGGCGCTTGGCAATGCCGCGATGATGGCCGATCTCGGCATCGATACGGCTTCGGTCCTGGCCAGTGCCGAGGCGCTGCAGTCCGACGGCAAGACCGCGATGTTCGTCGCTGTCGCAAGCAAGCTCGCCGGCCTCGTCGCCGTCGCCGACCCGATCAAGGCGACCACCGCCGAGGCGATCAAGGCGCTGCATGACAGCGGGCTGAAGATCGTCATGGCGACCGGCGACAATGAGCGCACCGCCAAGGCCATCGCCGCCAAGCTCGGCATCGACACGGTGCATGCCGGGCTTTTGCCCGAACAGAAGAACGCGCTGGTCGAGGAGTTGCGCGCCGGCGGTGCCGGCGTCGCCATGGCCGGCGATGGCGTCAACGATGCGCCGGCACTTGCCGCCGCCGATGTCGGCATCGCCATGGGCACCGGCGCCGATGTTGCGGTCGAAAGTGCGGGGATTACGCTGGTCAAGGGCGATCTCAACGGTATCGTCAGGGCCAGGACGCTGGCCCGCGCGACGATCCGCAACATCCGCCAGAACCTGTTTTTCGCTTTTCTCTACAATGTGCTTGGCGTGCCGGTGGCTGCCGGCGTGCTTTATCCGCTCACCGGCACGCTGTTGTCGCCGATGATTGCGGCGGCGGCGATGAGCCTGTCTTCGGTTTCGGTCATCGCCAACGCATTGCGGCTCAGGACATTGAAACTCTGAGTAAAACTTCCAGATACACCCTGTTCAAAAAAGGAGACGATGAATGACCTTGGCCAAGAAGATCGTGCTGCTGATGATGGCGGCGGGAATGCTGCTTGCTGTTTTCCTCGAAAGCGTTCCTGCACAAGCCGAGGAGATGAAGCACGACATGGGCGCCATGGGCGCGCAGAGCCCCTCGACCGAGGGCTACAAGGCGGCGATGGACAAGATGCATACCGACATGATGGCGATCGAATATTCCGGCAATGCCGATGTCGATTTCGCCCGCGGCATGATCCCGCATCACCAGGCTGCCATCGACATGGCCAAGGTCGAGCTCGCCAATGGCAAGGATCCGGAAATCCGCAAGCTGGCCGAAGCGGTGATCGCCGCGCAGCAAGCCGAGATCAAGCAGATGCAGGACTGGCTCGCCGCCCATCCGGTGAAGTAGGCGTCACGCTGTCGGGGAATCCAGGCGAGAGGCTTCACCTGGATTTCTGCTTCACCTGGATTTCCCTTGGCGGCTATGGTGCTATCCGGGCCTCGGACTGGAGCATGCCATGCCATCGACGATACGAACGACCACCCTGCCCTGCGGCGAAGCCGTGCCGGTGCTCGGCCAGGGCACCTGGAAGATGGGCGAAGACGGCCGCCGCCGTACCGACGAGGCCAATGCCCTGAAGCTCGGGCTGGATCTCGGCATGACGCTGATCGACACCGCCGAAATGTATGCCAGCGGCGGTGCCGAGGAGGTGGTGGCGGAGGCCATCGCTGGTCGCCGCGACGAGGTTTTCCTGGTCTCCAAGGTGCTGCCGTCCAATGCCTCGCGCGCCGGCGTGAAACGGGCCTGCGAGAACAGCCTGAGGCATCTCGCCACCGACCGCATCGATCTTTATTTGCTGCATTGGCCGGGCAGCGTGCCCTTGACGGAAACGGTCGAGGCATTCGAAGCGTTGAAGGCAGCCGGCAAGATCCGCCATTGGGGCGTCAGCAATTTCGATACCGGCGAGATGGAAGAGCTGGTCCGATTGCCGGCCGGCGGCAACGTCCAGACCAATCAGGTGCTCTACAATCTGTCGCAGCGCGGCGTCGAGTTCGACCTCGCCCCGTGGAGCCGGCAACGCGGTATGCCGCTGATGGCCTATTCGCCGGTCGATCAGGGGGTATTGGCGCGCAATGCCAGGTTAGATGCCATCGCCGCTCGCCACGGTGCGACGCCGGCGCAGATCGCGCTTGCCTGGGTGATGGCGCAGGACGGGGTGATCGCGATTCCCAAAGCTAGCCGCCCGGAGCATATCCGGCAGAATGTCGCGGCGTTGGACATCGAGCTCACGAGCGAAGATTTCGCCGAAATTGACCGCGCCTTCCCACCGCCGAGGCGGAAGTCGGGCCTGGCGATGATCTAGAGGCATCAGACAAGCGGGACGTTGAGGCTGCCGATCTCCCCCCTCGTGGGGGAGATGCCCGGCAGGGCAGAGGGGGGCGTGAAGGATCGCCTGCTTTGGGCTCAACGCTTGCCCAGCCGAGAATTGGCATGAGTGCGCGATTTCGGTCGGTCGAAGGTTGGCGGGACAGCGCCCCCCTCTGCCCTGCCGGACATCTCCCCCACGAGGGGGGAGATTGGCGGTTCCAGCGACGCCGCTCCGACCGCAAAAACAACTACTTCCCCACCATCCCCTTCAGCCGGTACAGCGCTTCCAGCGCCTCGCGTGGCGTCATCTCGTCGGGATTGATCTCCGCTAGCGCTTCACCCAGCCCATCACTCCTGGCCGGCTTCGACGCTTCCCGCTTCGCCGCCACGGAAAACAGCGGCAGGTCGTCGACCAGGCGGTTGGCCTTGCCCGAAACCTCGCCGGCTTCAAGCTGGTGCAGCACTTCTTTGGCCCGGCCGACGACGGCTTCCGGCAGGCCGGCCAGCCGCGCTACCTGGACGCCGTAGGAACGGTCGGCGGCACCCTTGCCGACCTCGTGCAGGAAGACCACGTCGCCCTCCCATTCCTTGACCCGCATGGTGACGTTGGAGAGCCGCGGCAGTTTTCCGGCCAACGCCGTCATCTCGTGGAAATGCGTGGCGAAGATCGCCCGGCAGCGGTTTTTCTCGTGCAAATATTCGACCGCCGCCCAGGCGATCGAGAGGCCATCGAAGGTGGCGGTGCCGCGGCCGATCTCGTCGAGGATGACCAGTGCGCGTTCGCCGGCCTGGTTGAGGATCGCCGCTGTCTCGACCATCTCGACCATGAAGGTCGAGCGGCCGCGCGCCAGATCGTCGGAGGCGCCGACCCGCGAAAACAGCCGGTCGACGACGCCGATATGGGCTGATGCCGCCGGCACGAAGGAGCCGGTCTGGGCAAGGATGGCGATCAGCGCGTTTTGCCTGAGAAAGGTCGACTTGCCGCCCATATTGGGGCCGGTCAGCAGCCAGATCGCGCCGGCCTTGGCATCGCCTTGCGGCGACAGATCGCAATCATTGGCGACGAACGGGCCTTCGCCGGAACGCCGCAGTGCCTGTTCGACCACCGGATGGCGTCCGCCCGAAATCTCGAAGGCAAGGCTCGCATCGACCAGCGGCCGGCACCAGGCCTCGCTTTCGGAAAGCAAGGCAAGGGCTGCCGAAACGTCGAGCGCGGCGAGCGCTTCGGCGCCGGCGCGGATCCTGTCGGCCTGGCCGACGACTTCCGCCGTCAGCGCCTCGAAAGCGGCAAGCTCGATCGCCAGCGCCCGGTCGGCGGCATTGGCGATCTTCGATTCCAGCTCGGCGAGTTCCGTGGTGGTGAAGCGCATGGCGTTGGCCATGGTCTGGCGGTGGATGAAGCGCGCCTTGGCGCCGTCGCTGCCGGTCATCAGCGCATGGTGGTTGGCGGTGACTTCGATGTAGTATCCCAGCACATTGTTGTGCCTGATCTTCAGCGAGCGGATGCCGGTCTCGTCGATCAGCGAGCGCTCCAGCCCGGCGATCACTTTTCGCGACTCGTCGCGCAGTGCCCGCATCTCATCGAGTTCGGCGTGGTAACCGGAACGGACGAAGCCGCCGTCGCGCTTGAGCAGCGGCAGCTCGTCGCTGAGCGCCTGTGCCAGATGCGTCGCCAGCGCGCCGGGCAGTGCCTTGATGGCCGCTAGCGCCGCCGCCAGTTCGGCGGGCAAGGCGGTTTGCCCGAACAGTCCGGCGATGGCGCCGGCCGCTTCGAAACCGGCGCGCAGCGCGCCGAGATCGCGCGGACCCCCGCGGTTGAGCGCCAGCCTGGACAGCGCGCGCGGCATGTCGGCGACGCTCTTCAGGCTGGCCCGCACCGCCTGGCAGAGGCGCGTCTCGGAGCGGAAGAACGACACCGAATCCAGCCTTGCAGCGATTGCCGCCGGGTCGGTCAGCGGCGCCATCAGCCGGTCAGCGAGCAGCCTTGCGCCGCCACCGGTCACCGTGCGGTCGATCGCCTTGAACAGCGACCCCTCGCGGCTGCCGGACAGCGTGCGCAGCAGCTCCAGATTGGCGCGCGTCGCCGGGTCGATGAACAGTGTCGATCCCTGCTCCTCGCGCTCCGGCCGCGACAGCGGCGGCCGCTCCGCTTTCTGCGTCTTCTCGACATACGCGATGACGCCTGAGATCGCCGACAGCTCGGCGCGCGAAAACGAGCCGAAACTGTCAGGCGTCGCCACCTCGAAGAAGCGGGCGATGCGGCCGGCGGCCGAAGCCGAATCGAACAGCGACGGCGGCTGCGGGCTGGCGACGCGGCCGAGCACGTCGAACACCGGTTTCAGCTCCGGGTCGTAAAACACCGGTTCGGCGACGATCAGCTCGCGCGGATCGACACGGAAGACGTCGGCGAGCAGCCGGTCGGCGGTGGTTTCAGCGACGCGGAAGACACCGGTCGAGATCTCGATCCAGGCCAACGCGAAGGAATGCTCGGCGCCGCCCTTGACCCGTCCCAGCGCCATCAGAAAACTCGATTCCGACGGCGCCAGCAGTTTGTCCTCGGTGATGGTGCCTGGCGTCACCAGCCGCACAACATCGCGGCGCACCACCGATTTGCCGCCGCGCTTCCTGGCCTCGGCTGGATCCTCGATCTGCTCGCAGACGGCGACGCGGAACCCCTGGCCGATCAGCTTCTGCAAATTATCGGGGGCGGGGTGCACCGGCACGCCGCACATCGGGATGTCGAGCCCCTGGTGCTTGCCGCGCTTGGTCAGCACGATGCCGAGCGCCCGGCTTGCCTTCTCGGCATCGTCGAAGAACAGCTCGTAGAAATCGCCCATGCGGTAGAACAGCAGCGAATCCGGGTTCGCCGCCTTGATCTCGATGTACTGCTCCATCATCGGCGTCGCCGGCGCGAAGGCCGGCGTGGCGTTGTCGCTTCGAATGGGCGTCTCGTCGTTCAAAAAGCTGCTTCCAAAATTTTCCAAGCCATGCTTGGCGGTTTACAGCGGCGAAGTGTAGCCTTAATCCCGAACCTTCCACAAAAGAAAGCATGCGCACCCATCTCAAGCGGTGCCGTACGGGCGAGGAAACCAAGAGTACCATGGCCAAGAAAACCGAAAGCAACGGGCCCTCAGTCAGCGCCCAGGAGGCGCTGGAATTCCACGCCATGGGCCGTCCGGGCAAGCTGGAGATCGTCGCCACAAAACCGATGGCGACGCAGCGCGATCTCAGCCTCGCCTATTCGCCGGGCGTCGCGGTGCCGGTTCTCGCCATCGCCGAGGACCCGAGCCGCGCCTTCGACTACACGGTTCGCGGCAACATGGTCGCCGTCATCTCCAACGGCACCGCTATCCTCGGCCTCGGCAATCTCGGCGCGCTGGCCTCGAAGCCGGTGATGGAAGGCAAGGCGGTGCTGTTCAAGCGCTTCGCCGATGTCGATTCCATCGACCTCGAGGTCGACACCGAGGATGCCGACGAATTCATCAACTGCGTGCGCTTTCTCGGCCCCTCCTTCGGCGGCATCAACCTCGAGGACATCAAGGCACCGGAATGCTTCATCATCGAGCAGCGGCTGCGCGAATTGATGGACATACCGGTGTTCCATGACGACCAGCACGGCACCGCCATCATCTCGGCCGCCGGGCTGATTAACGCGCTGGAAATCACCGGCCGCGACATGAAGACCACGAAAATGGTCTGCAACGGCGCCGGTGCTGCCGGCATCGCCTGCATCGAATTGATGAAGGCGATGGGCTTTGCGCCTGAGAATATCATCCTTTGCGACACCAAAGGCGTCGTCTTCCAGGGCCGCACCGAAGGCATGAACCAGTGGAAATCGGCGCATGCCGTCAAAACCGGCGCGCGCTCGCTGGCCGAGGCGCTGGACGGCGCCGACGTGTTCCTCGGCCTCTCGGCCAAGGGCACGCTGACCACCAGGATGGTGCAGTCGATGGCCAAGAACCCGATCATCTTCGCCATGGCCAATCCCGACCCCGAGATCACACCGGAGGAGGTCGCCGAGATCCGCACCGACGCCATCATGGCGACCGGACGGTCCGACTATCCCAACCAGGTCAACAACGTGCTTGGCTTCCCCTACATTTTCCGCGGCGCGCTCGATGTGCGGGCGACCACCATCAACGACGACATGAAGATCGCCGCCGCCCGGGCGCTGGCGGAGCTGGCGCGCCAGGACGTGCCCGACGACGTCGCCGCCGCCTATCAGGGCAACCGGCCGAAATTCGGCCCCAACTACATCATCCCGGTGCCGTTCGACCCGCGGCTGATCTCGGCGATCCCGATCGCGGTCGCCAAGGCGGCGATGGACTCCGGCGTCGCGCGCAAGCCGATCCTCGATCTCGACCGCTACGCGCAGGAGCTTTCCGCCCGCCGCGACCCGATCGCCTCGACGCTGCAGCGCATCTACGACCGCGTGCGCCGCCAGCCCAAGCGCATCGTCTTTGCCGAGGGCGAGGAGGAGCAGGTGATGCGCGCCGCCGTCTCCTATGTGAACCAGCGGCTCGGCACCGCCATCCTGCTCGGCCGCGACGACATCATCAAGGAAAACGCCCGGAATGCCGGCATCGACCTCGGCAAGCAAGGCATCGAGATCATCAATGCGCGGCTGTCGCGGCGCAACTCCGTCTACACCGATTATCTCTACGAGCGCATGCAGCGCAAAGGCTTCCTGTTCCGCGACTGCCAGCGGCTGATCAACAACGACCGCAACCATTTCGCCGCCTGCATGGTGGCGCTGGGCGATGCCGACGGCATCGTCACCGGCGTTACCCGCAACTATTCGACGGCGCTCGACGACATCCGCCGCGTCATCGACGCAAGGCCCGGCCATTGCGTCATCGGCGTGTCGATCGTGCTGGCGCGGGGTCGCACCGTGCTTGTCGCCGACACCGCCGTGCACGACATGCCGAACGCTGAACAGATCGCCGACATCGCCGAGGAGGCCGCCGGCTTCGCCCGCCGCATGGGCTACGAGCCGAGGCTCGCCATGCTCGCCTATTCGACCTTCGGCCATCCGCAAGGCGAGCGCTCCGAGCGCGTCCAGGAAGCGGTGCGCATCCTCGACAAGCGGCGCGTCGATTTCGAGTATGACGGCGAAATGGCCGCCGACGTGGCGCTCAACGCCCGTGCCATGGCGCAATATCCGTTCATCCGCCTCACCGGTCCGGCCAATGTGCTGATCATGCCGGCTTTCCACTCGGCCTCGATCTCGACCAAGATGCTGCAGGAACTCGGCGGCTCGACCGTCATCGGCCCGCTGCTGGTCGGCCTGAACAAGCCGGTTCAGATCGTCTCGCTGAATGCCAAGGATTCGGACATCGTCAATATGGCGGCGATCGCGGCGTATAGCGCTGGGGCTTGAGGGGCACGTAGCGGCAGCGCCCTTTCCTTCTCCCCTTGTGGACCTGTTGCGCAGTCATGAGCAAAAGCTTGCGGCGGCGGGGTTGCGGCGGTTGTTCGCTTGTTTGCGGGGGATTTGACGTCTTGTTTGGGGTTTCAGGCGG